>DAIOVT010000437.1:0-3705 GCA_036758885.1 Kineosporiaceae bacterium | reverse complement strand
GACTTCGCCCTGAACCAGCCGCTGTCACCGTTCGCGCTCGCCGCGATCGATCTGCTGCCGCTGGAGTCGCCGACGCACGCCCTCGACGTGGTCTCGGTGATCGAGGCGACCCTGGACAACCCCCGCGCGGTGCTGGCGGCCCAGCGCGACATGGCCCGCGGCGAGGCGGTCGTCCGGATGAAGGCCGACGGCCTCGACTACGACCAGCGGATGGCCGAGCTCGAGGACGTCACCTACCCCGAGCCGTTGCGCGAGCTGCTCGAGGCGGCGCTGGCGGTCTACCGGCGCGGGCATCCGTGGGTCGACGAGTACGAGATCTCGCCGAAGTCGGTGGTCCGGGACATGTACGAGCGGGCGATGTCGTTCGGCGAGTACATCAGGTTCTACCGGCTGGCCCGCTCCGAGGGCGTGGTGCTGCGCTACCTGGCCGACGCCTACAAGGCGTTGCGCCGCACCGTGCCCGAGTCGGCGGTCGGCGAGGAGCTCGAGGACCTGACCACCTGGCTCGGCGAGACCGTGCGGCAGACCGACTCGAGCCTGCTCGAGGAATGGACCGCGCTGCTCGACGGCGCCGAGGCCGGTTCGGCCGCGAGGAGCGGCGGGGTCTCGGGCTCCCGCACGGCCATGGACGACGAACCGCCGCCGCTGAGCGCCAACCCGCGCGCGCTGCGGGTGCTGGTGCGCAACGCCCTGTTCCGCCGGGTCGAGCTGGCCGCCCGGGGACGCTACGACGAACTCGGCGAGCTGGACGGCGCGGACGGCTGGGACGCCGATCGCTGGGGCGACGCCGTCGAGGACTATCTCGACGTGCACGGCGACCTGAGCACCGGCCCGGACGCGCGTGGCCCGCATCTGGTGATCATCTCCGCCGGCGAGACGTCCCGGACCTGGACGGTGCGGCAGATCTTTGCCGACCCCGACGAGGACCACGACTGGGGGATCGGTGCCGAGGTCGACCTGGACGCATCGGACGCCGCCGGTGAGGCGGTGCTCAGGGTGGTCTCGGTCGGTCAGCTGCCGCTGAGCGGTGCGGATCCGGGGGTCTGACCGGCCGGGCTCAGGCCGGTCTCAGGCCGGTCTCAGGCCGGACGGCGCTGGTCCAGCCAGGTCAGCACGTCGCGCTCGAGGGTGTTCCGGTCGGAGTCGTCGACCTCGACGAAGTGCAGCGCCGCCTCGCCCGACTCCAGGTCGATCCGGACCACCTCGCTGAGCAGCCACATCGGCTCGCCCTCGGCGCCGGAGATCACGGTCTGCACCCGGTCGCCGAGCAGCAGCGGCTGCTCGGGGTCCAGCCGCACCCGGCAACCGCTGCTGGACAGGTCCAGGGTCCAGGTGCCGCGGGCGGGGGCGCCGTCCCGGAGCAGCAGGATGGTCCGCTCCAGCCGGGCCCGGGGGGCGGTGCGGCGAGGCTCGACGGCCAGGCCGGCGACGCCGGTGAGCTCGATCTGCTCGGGCAGGCCGGAGACCACCTGGGCCACGGCGCGCACCACGATCATCGCCTCGGGGGCCCGGGCGCGGACCCAGACCTGACGGCCGTTCAGTGTCCACGCGGCGCCCTCGCCGACGTCCACCCGTGCGGTGACCACCATGCCGCCGGCGCCGCGCGACCACACCTGCACCTCACCGGCCACCGGCTCCTCGCCGTCCGTCGGCACGATCACGACGGGCGAACCGGAGTGCGGCTCGGGCAGTGCGGCCGGGTCCAGGACGACGTCCAACTCGTCGTGGCTGATCGTCACGAGGTGGCCTCCAAGCGGGGTACGTGGCGGTAAGGGTCGCTTCACCCTAACTCTAAGTGTTCGCAAGATTGCAACGAGTCACACCGGTGGGGTATTCGGTGTGGTCCCTCATTCGCTGGACGAGCGATCCCGGGACTCGGCTCTTCAGTGGATATCAGCCCGCAAAGACGGCGAATCCGCGCAAAGCCCGCTCGGGCGAATGGGGGATCCACTTACGATGACAACGTTATTCAAGGTTTTATTAGCACCACTGTTTCAATCGAATGATCTGACCGTTCGGGGACCCTGGTAGGCGAGGCGGAGCTCGAGGTCTCGCCGTCCACCTGATGCGATCCGCAGGGGCCTCGGGATCCGGACGGTCGCAGGACGCAGCGGGGCGGCCGAAGGGGACGGCCGACTCCTCGCAGACGAGGACGAACATGGTCTCTCACCGCTCGTCGGCCGTACCCGCGCCGCAGCTCCAGCTCGTGCGCACGCTCCCGGCGCGAACCGAGCCGCGAACCGAGCCGCGTGCCGAGCCGCGAACCGAGCGCCGCGCGAACGGCGCCGCGCTGAGCCCGGCGTCGCACATCTCCTCCGAACGACACGGCTCGGCCGGGCTGCTGCCCAACCTGATGCTGGCCGGAGTCACCCACGCCAGGGTCGGCGAACTGGCCCGGGCGCTCGGCCGCCACCCCGAGGTGAAGCGTCCGGTGGTGAAGCGGATCGACATGTACGACCCGCTGCGCTACGACCAGCCGATGACCGCGACGCCGGCCGACTACGACCGTCACTTCGCCACCTGGTCGGGGCAGCGCTACCGGCTGGAGACCTCACCGACCTACTTCGACGGCGGCCGGCACCTGGTCTCGGCGCTGGTCCGCGATCTGCCCTCGCTGAAGGTGATCGTGCTGCTGCGCGACCCCCGGCAGCGGCTCTGGGTCGGCTACCAGGACAAGATCGCCAGCGGCCGGCTGCCCCGGGCGATGAGCTACACCGCCTACGTCGAACGCTCGCTGGCGCTGCGGGCGGCGGGCACCGACCGGTTCGAGGGCAACAGATACTTCCGCACCCTGTCGACCGGGCTGTACGCCGAGCACCTCTCGCACTGGCTCGACCTGATCGGTCCGCGGCTGCGGGTGGTGTTCGCCGAGCACGTGCAGCACGATCCGTCCGGTTCGATGACCGACCTGTACGGCTGGCTCACCCTGCCCCCCGGGGCGCCCGAGCCCAAGGACCTGCACGGACGGGTCCGGCTCGGGCAGGAACGCGACCTCGAACACTTCGGCGGGGTGTTGCCGGCGGACTGTCCCCCGGCGGACGGCGCCGCGCCCCGGTCGCTGTTCGGCCGGCTGCGGCGCTCCGCTCGCCGTCCGGCCGAGGGGGCCCCGGCCAGCGCGGTGGACCCGGTGTACGCCCGGGCCAACCACGAATTGCGCGACCTGCTGCTCAGTCACGGCTACCGCGACCTGCCGCCCTGGCTGAACCACTGACGCCGGCACCGAACCTGCACCGAACCCGTGCTGAACCCGTGCGTGCGCGGGGCTGGCCGAGCCCTGTGCCGGGCTGAAGTACGGTTGCGGTTGTGTCCGTCGACTTCCCCGCCAGCCTGCGTGAACTGCGCCAGACCCTGAACTCGGTGCTCGAGGTCTCCGACCTCCCCGGCAAGCAGGCCCAGATCGCCGAACTCTCCGAACGGGCCGCGGCCCCCGATCTCTGGGACGACCCCGCACGCGCGCAGGAGGTCACCAGCCGGCTCTCCCACGTGCAGACCGAGGTCACCCGGTTGACCGGCATGACCAACCGGCTCGACGACCTCGAGGTGCTGGTCGAACTGGCCGAGGCGAGCGACGACCCGGCCGAGGCCGCGCAGACCTTCGCCGAGGCCGAGACCGAACTGCACGCGGTGCAGGTGGCCCTGTCCGAACTCGAGGTGCGCACGCTGCTGGCGGGGGAGTACGACGCGCGCGAGGCGCTGGTGACGATC
>DAIOVT010000436.1:0-3705 GCA_036758885.1 Kineosporiaceae bacterium | reverse complement strand
CTCGCGTCGCTGCTCGACCAGCGGCGACAACCGGGTCAGCCGCTCGGTCAGCGAGGCCAGGTCGCCCACGGCGTTGGCGGTGCTCACCGCCTCGAGCAGCCGCTGCACCGAGGTCTGCGCCTGGGGAGCGGCCAGACCGCCGGCGTTGACCCGCTGCTCGAGCAGGGTGACCTGGGCGTCGAGGTCGCTGAACTTGCGGGCGAAGTAGGCCAGGGCTGCCTCGGTGCTGGCGCCGGGGTAGGAGCCCACGGCACGTTCGCTGTCGTCGGACAGGCGGACGAACACCGTGCCGTCGTCAGCGACCCGCCCCCATTGGGTGGGGTCGGCGCTCCGGGCCGCCGCGTGCGGCTGGTCCATCGTGGCCTCCTCAGCTGATGGCGGACGACGTGATGCTCAAGGGCCGGACAGGTGCTCCGTCGGTCTGATCCGCGCCACCCTGCACGCCCCCCGCGACGATCTTCTCGACACTGGCCATTCCGCCCACGACCTTGCCGATCACCGTATAGCCGCCGGCGGCGTCCGAGGGGATCTGCGAGTCGCGATAGACGATGAAGAACTGACTGCCCATGCCCTTGGCGTTGCCGCCGGGCCGGGCCATCGCCACCGTGCCGGCGGGGTAGACGTCGTCCTTGGGGGCGTTCTCGATCGGCCCGTAGGTGTAGCCGGGTCCGCCGCTGCCCGACCCGGTCGGGTCACCGCACTGCAGCACGTAGATGCCCGCGGTGGTCAGCCGGTGGCAGGGGGAGTTGTCCCAGAAGCCGTTCCTGGCCAGGAAGATCGTGCTGGCCACGGCCTGCGGGGCGGCCTTGCCGTCCAGCTCCGCGGTGATCGGCCCGCAGCTGCTCTGCAGGGTCAGCGTCCAGGACCTGGCCTCGGCCGACGAGGCGGCCGGCGGGCTGGACCACGATCCGCCCTTGGCCGTCGCGGTGCCCGGGACCGGGCACGGGTTGGCCGTGGCGGAGGCCGAGCCCGAGGCGCTCGGCTGCGCGGTAGCGGGGGAGGAGCCGCGGCCCGGCAGATAGATGACCGCCAGCGCGATCACGACCAGAACGGCGGCTACCGCGCCGAAGACAGCCAGGGCTCGCCTGCGTGAGCTCTGGCGGCGCCGGAGGCTCTCACTCTGGCGTTGCTGCCAATCCTCGTAGCGGCGCTTCGCGTACTCGCGTTCGCGCTTGGTCGGCGACAACAGCTCCTCCTCGTCGCGGACTGGGAGCGCCCAGTGTAGGGGCCCGGTCTTCCCGTTGCCCGGGCGATCGTGCAGGCAGCCACGGACGGCGCCAGGGACGGCCAGGGATGGCGCCAGGGATAGCGCCAGGGATAGCTGGGTAGGCTCGAGCGGTGCTCTGCATCGGTTTCCCGGCCCAGGCCTTCGACACCAACTGTTACGTGCTGGCTCCCGGTCGCGGCGGCGAGGCGATCGTGGTCGACCCCGGCATCGGTGTGGTCGAGGCGCTGGACGGTCTGCTGCGTGAACTCGAGCTGCGGCCGGTCGCGGTGCTGGCCACGCACGGCCACGCCGACCACGTGTTCTCGGTGACCCCGGTCTGCGGTGCGCACGACGTGCCGGCCCTGATCCACGAGGCCGATCGGTACCGGCTCAAGGATCCGGTCACCTCGCTCGGGCCCGAACTGTCGGGGATGCTCGCCGCCAACTTCGGCGCCTGGCGGGAACCGGACGACGTGCGGACCCTGGCCGACGGGGAGCGGCTCGACCTGGCCGGACTGACCCTGCGGGTCACCCACGCACCCGGGCACACCGAGGGATCGATGATGTTCGCCGTCGACGGCGTACCCGATCAGGTGACCGGCGCGGACGTCGAGCTCACCTCGACGCTGCTCTCCGGCGACGTGTTGTTCGCCGGCAGCATCGGCCGCACCGACCTGCCCGGTGGTGACCACGCCGCGATGCAGGCGTCGCTGCGCGAGCGGGTGCTCACCCGGCCCGACACCGAACTGGTGCTGCCGGGCCACGGCGGTGCCACCACGATCGGTCATGAGCGGCGCAGCAACCCCTTCCTGCAGTCCCTGGGCTGAGCGTCCGCACCGAGATCCAGCACGAACCCCACGACACGAGAGAACGAGACGATTCCGATGGCCCGACCGGCCCGACTGTCCGGCTTCCCCGAATGGCTCCCCGCCCAGCGGATGGTGGAGCAGCAGGTGCTGCAGCAGCTGCGCACCACCTTCGAGCTGTGGGGTTTCGCCCCGATCGAGACCCGAGCCGCCGAGCCGCTCTCCGAGCTGCTGCGCAAGGGCGAGATCGACAAGGAGGTCTACGTGCTGCGCCGGCTGCACGCCGAGGACGGCGAGGACGGCGACGACCCGGCCCGGCGGCTCGGTCTGCACTACGACCTGACGGTGCCGTTCGCCCGCTACGTGGTCGAGAACGCCGGCAAGCTGCAGTTCCCGTTCCGCCGCTACCAGATCCAGAAGGTGTGGCGGGGGGAGCGGCCGCAGGAGGGGCGCTACCGCGAGTTCATGCAGGCCGACATCGACATCATCGGGTCGGGCCAGTTGCCGTTCCACTGCGACGTCGAGATCGCCCAGGTGATGACCGAGGCGCTCGCCGCGCTGCCGCTGCCGCCGTTCCGGCTGCAGCTCAACAACCGGCGCCTGATCGAGGGCTTCTACCTGGGGCTCGACGTCCCGGACGTGCCCGCGGTGATGCGCATCGTCGACAAGATCGACAAGTTGTCCCCCGACGCGGTTGCCGAGTTGCTGCGCACCGACGCCGGCCTGAGCGACGCCCAGGCCAAGGCGGCCCTCGGGCTCGCCGAGATCGTCACCCCCGATGCGTCCTTCGCCGACCAGGTGCGCGCCCTCGGCGTCGAACACCCGCTGCTCGAGCAGGGGCTCAGCGAGCTCACCGAGGTGGTCGAGGCGGCCGGCGCGCTGCGCACCGACCGGGTCGAGGTCTGTGCCGATCTGCGGATCGCCCGTGGCCTCGACTACTACACCGGCACCGTGTACGAGACCCGGATGGCCGGTCTGGAGAGCCTCGGGTCGGTCTGCTCCGGCGGCCGCTACGACGCGCTGGCGGTCGACGGCTCGACCACCTACCCGGGGGTGGGCATCTCGTTCGGTGTCACCCGCACCCTCGGCCCGCTGTTCTCCCGCGGCCTGCTCGGCGCCAGCCGGTCGGTGCCCACCTGCGTGCTGGTGGCGCTCACCGACGAGGCCGGCCGGACGGCGAGCCGCGACGTCGCGGCCCGGCTGCGGGCCCGGGGCATCGCGGCCGAGGTGGCGCTGGCCCCGGAGAAGTTCGGCAAGCAGATCCGCTACGCCGACCGGCGCGGCATCCCGTTCGTCTGGTTCCCGCCGGCCGGAGCGGGCGGTGGCGCGGCCGGGGAGCACCAGGTGAAGGACATCCGGTCGGGGGACCAGGTCGACGCCGACCCGGACTCCTGGACGCCTCCGGCGCAGGACCTGCACCCCATGGTGGTCAGCGGCTGACGGGCTCACTCATCCGGGCTCACTCATCCGGCGCAATCCTCGGTGGGGCAACGGATCTCGATCCGCACCCGGGTGTCCTCGCGACTGTTCACCCAGACCGCGTCGAGGTGGCATCCGGGGCAGCTGGCGGTGAACGCGACGATGTCGGGCATCGGCCCGCGGGTGCGGCGGAACCGGGAGATCAGGGCCCGGGCGGCGGCGACGTCGTGCGGGGAGGGACCGGTCATGGGGGCTGCTGGATGTACCACTGGG
>DAIOVT010000435.1:0-3725 GCA_036758885.1 Kineosporiaceae bacterium | reverse complement strand
TGATCGGAGCGATGACGTAGACGACCTTGTCGACGCCCTTGGGGGTGATGTCCTCCTTGAGCGCCAGCTTGACCCCGTCGGCGAGGGACTGCAGCAGACCGAACGGGCCCAGCCGGTTCGGCCCGGGCCGGGACTGCATGCGGCCGACCACCCGGCGCTCGGCCCAGATCATGATCAGGGTGGTCAGCACCAGGAACACGAAGATGAACAGCGCCTTGCCGAAGATCACCCAGCCGTTGTCCTGGCTGAAGTCGACCGTCGGGTTCTCCGCGGGCAACGCGGCGAGGTCGGCCATCCGACCGACCGCGAGATCGACTGAGGTCAGCGCCATGGGCTTATGCGTCCGATCCGGTCGGGTTGGTCTGTGTCGGTACTGCGGTGCGGGCCGGGCCTGAGCCCGAGGTGACCAGGTCCTGCGCCGCCGGGGCGATCGAGACCAGGGTGCCGGGCGCCGTCCGCAGGGTCTCGCGGACCACCGAGCCGCTGGAGTTCGACGGCACCCAGACCACCCGGTCCGGCATCGCGGTGATCACCGCGGGCAGGGTGATCGTGCCATGTCCGGTGGAGACGCTGAGCGCATCGCCGACGGCCAGGCCGATCTCCGCCGCGGTGGCCGAGCTGATCCGGGCCACCGCCCGGTGCGCGGTGCCGGCGAGGTACGCCTCGCCGTCCTGCAGCCGGCCGCGGTCGAGCATCATCGGCCAACTCGCCAGCGCCGCCTGTCCGAGCGCCGGACGCGCCGGTTCGGACGGCGTCGACACCGGCCCGGGTGCACGCAGCCCGTCCCAGGCCTCCAGGCCGGAAAGTTCGCTGCGTACCGCCTCGAGGGTGCGCAGCCCGAGCGGTGCGTCCATCGCGTCGGCGATCATGTCGAGCACCCGGTGGTCGGGCATCGCGTTCGACTCGAGCACCACCGGGAACGGCCGCCAGCGGCCCTCCCAGTTGACGAAGGTGCCGGCCTTCTGCGAGGTCACCGCGACCGGGAGGACGACGTCCGCCCGCTCGGTCACCTGCGAGTGCCGGGTCTCCAGGCTGACCACGAACCCGGCCGCCGCGATCGCCTCGCGGGCCTGTTCGGGATCGGCCAGGTCGGTCGGGTCCACCCCGCCGATCACCAGGGCGCCGAGTTCACCACGGCTCGCCGCGGCGATCATCGCGGCGGTGTCCCGGCCGGAGCCGGTGGGCAGCGCGGGAACGTCCCAGGCGGCGGCGATGTCGACCCGGGCGGCCGGGTCGGAGACCGGGCGGCCACCGGGCAGCAGGGTCGGCAGCGCGCCGGCCTCGACGGCGCCGCGCTCACCGGCCCGGCGCGGGATCCAGGCCAGCGTGGCCCCGGTGCTCTGGGCCAGTTTGAGAGCCGCGGTCAGGGCGCCCGGGGTACCGGCCAGGCGGTGCCCGACCAGGATCAGGGCACCCGGGCTGCGCAGTGCGGCCGAGGCCTCGGCGACCTCGGTGGCGCCGGCGTCGATCGCGGCGATCACCTCGGTCTCGGTGCCGGGGGCGCTGCGCACGAGGTGTCCGCCGACCTTGGTCAGGCCGCGGCTCGCGTACGGCGCCACCGAGTAGACGGTGAGCGGGTCGCGGGTGCGGGTGGCCGCCTTGCGCAGCCGCAGGAACAGGATCGCGGCCTCTTCCTCGGGCTCGAGCGCCAGCAGCAGCACCGCGGGGGCCGACTCGACGTCGTGGTAGGTCGGCCCGATCGGGCGGCCGGCGACTACGTGGCCGAGGAAGTGCGCCTCCTCGGCCGAGTGCGGCCGGGACCGGAAGTCGACGTCGTTGGTGCCCAGCGCCACCCGGGCGAACTTGCTGTAGGCGTAGGCGTCCTCGACGGTGACCCGGCCGCCGGCCAGCACGCCGACACCGGTCGACCGCGCCGCCTCGAGACCGCGGGCCGCGACGTCCAGCGCCTCGGGCCAGGAGGCCACCCGCAGCTCACCGGTCTCGGGGTCGCGGACCAGCGGGTGGGTGAGCCGGTCGGGGGCGGTCTGCCAGGTGAACGCCCAGCGGCCCTTGTCGCAGTTCCACTCCTCGTTGACCGCCGGGTCCTCGAGCGCCAGGCGGCGGGTGACCGTGCCCCGGCGGTGGTCGATGCGCAGCGCGCACCCGCCGGCGCAGTGCTCGCACACCGACGGGGTGGAGACCAGGTCGAACGGCCGGGCCCGGAACCGGTACGCGGCACCGGTCAGCGCGCCGACCGGGCAGATCTGGATCGTGTTGCCGGAGAAGTAGCTGGCGAACGGCTGGCCGCCCTCGTCGAGCATCGCGTCGCCGACGGTGGTGAAGCCGAGCACGTCGGGGTCGAAGGTGCCGATCTGTTGCTGCGCACCGCGCATCTGCAGGTCGATGAACGGGTCGCCGGCGATCTCCTTGGAGAACCGGGTGCAGCGCTGGCAGAGGATGCAGCGCTCGCGGTCCAGCAGCACCGCGGTGGAGATCCGGATCGGCTTGGCGAAGGTGCGCTTGACGTCGACGAACTGGCTGGACGCCTGGCCGTTGCTCATCGCCTGGTTCTGCAGCGGGCACTCGCCGCCCTTGTCGCAGACCGGGCAGTCCAGCGGGTGGTTGATCAGCAGGAATTCCATGATCCCGTGCTGGGCCTTCTCGGCCACCGGCGAGGTCAGCTGGGTGCGCACCACCATGCCTGCGGTGCACTCGATGGTGCACGAGGCCTGTGGCTTCGGCATCGGCCGCAGCGTGCCGTCGGGCCCCGGCGTGGCGATCTCCACCAGGCACTGGCGGCAGGCACCGGCCGGCGCCAGCAGCGGGTGGTCGCAGAACCGGGGGATGGCGATGCCCAGTTGCTCGGCGGCACGGATGACCAGGGTGCCCTTGGGGACACTGATCTCGATGTCGTCGATCGTCACCGTCACCAGGTCTACCGGTGCCGGCGCACTGTTGGCCTGGTTCTGTCCCTGGTTGGACGTCACGGTCATCGGGCGAGCGCTTCCTGGAAGAGAGCGGAACGGGAGGGGTCGAACGGACACCCACCCTCGGTGAGATGGCGAACGTACTCGTCCCGGAAGTGCTGGATCGAGGACATCACCGGGCTCGCCGCGCCGTCGCCGAGGGCGCAGAAGGAACGGCCGAGCAGGTTGTCGCAGATGTCGAGCAGCTTGTCGACGTCGGCGTTGCTGCCCTCGCCGTGCTCGAGCCGGTGCAGCACCTGGGTCATCCAGTAGGTGCCCTCCCGGCACGGGGTGCACTTGCCGCAGGACTCGTGCTTGTAGAACTCGGTCCAGCGCAGCACACAGCGGACGACGCAGGTGGTCTCGTCGAAGATCTGCAGCGCCCGGGTGCCGAGCATCGACCCGGCGGCACCGACCGACTCGAAGTCGAGCGGGGTGTCCAGGTGCTCCTCGGTGAACAGCGGGGTGGAGGAGCCGCCCGGCGTCCAGAACTTGAGCCGGTTGCCGTCGCGGATGCCGCCGGCCATCGCCAGCAACTGGCGCAGCGTGATCCCGAGCGGGGCCTCGTACTGCCCCGGCCGGGTGACGTGGCCGGCGAGCGAGAAGAAGCCGAACCCGCTGGACCGCTCGGTGCCCATGCTCTTGAACCAGTCGGCGCCGCCGGAGACGATCGCCGGCACGCTGGCGATCGACTCGACGTTGTTGATCACTGTCGGCCGCGCGTACAGACCGGCCACCGCGGGGAACGGCGGCTTGAGCCGGGGCTGGCCGCGGCGCCCCTCGAGCGAGTCGAGCAGCGCCGTCTCCTCACCGCAGATG
>DAIOVT010000434.1:0-3732 GCA_036758885.1 Kineosporiaceae bacterium | reverse complement strand
CCTCGAGCTCGAGGCCAGCGACTCCGGCATCCGTTCGCTGGTCTCGGTGCAGGGATCGCTGGCGATGTTCGCGATCTGGCGGTTCGGCAGCGAGGAGCAGAAGACCGAGTGGCTGCCCCGGATGGCCACCGGCGAGGCGATCGGCTGTTTCGGCCTGACCGAGCCCGACGCCGGTTCCGACCCCGGGTCGATGCGCACCACCGCCCGCCGCGACGGTGACGGCGAGAACGCCGACTGGATCCTCAACGGCGCCAAGATGTGGATCACGAACGGTTCGATCGCCGACGTCGCCGTGGTCTGGGCGAACGCGGGCGAGCAGAACGGCGGCATCCGCGGCTTCGTGGTGCCGACGAACACCCCCGGGTTCTCCGCCCCGAAGATCAAGCACAAGATGTCCCTGCGCGCCTCGGTGACCAGCGAGCTGGTGCTGGACGGCGTCCGGCTGCCCAGCGACGCCGTACTGCCCGAGGTGCGCGGCCTGAAGGGTCCGCTGTCGTGCCTGAGCGAGGCCCGTTTCGGCATCGTCTGGGGGGCGCTGGGCGCGGCCCGAGCCTGTCTGCACGCGGCCCGCGACTACTCGAAGACCCGGGTCCAGTTCGGCAAGCCGATCGCCGGCTTCCAGCTGACCCAGGCCAAGCTTGCCGCGATGCACGGCGAACTGCTCAACGGCCAGCTGCTCGCCCTGCACCTGGGCCGGCTGAAGGACAGCAAGGGCCTGCGCCCCGACCAGGTCTCGCTCGGCAAGTACAACAACGTCACCAAGTCGATCGAGATCGCCCGCACGGCGCGCACGATCCTCGGCGCGAACGGCATCAGCGGTGAGTACCCGGTGATGCGGCACGCCAACAACCTCGAGTCGGTACTCACCTACGAGGGCACCGCCGAGATGCACACCCTGGTGATCGGTCAGGCGCTGACCGGGCTGGCCGCCTACCGCTGAGCCCCGAACGAGCACGGACCGAGCACGGACCGAGCACGGTCCGTCCTCTGGTCCGCCGTCTCGTCCGCCCGAAGAGGACCACCGCCGCCGCGCCGCGACGGTGGTCCTCTCGCGTCGCTGAGTCGGCCGGAACCCGCTGAACGGGTGCCTGACCAGGCATGATCACCGCCGACCGGTGGATGCGGCCTATGGTGGACCATTGGTGACGTACCGACCACCATCAGCACACCCCGCCAGGCCCACCCGATCAGCTCGGCTGATCGACCCGACCGGCCACCCGACAGCCCCAGATCGAACCCCCGGAGAGCACTCGACCGATGCGGCCCGACGCAGCACCAGCACCGGAGGCGGTTCGACGCCGCACCGGATCCCTGAAGCGGACCGCGGGGGCGCTGGCCGCCGTCGCGGCACTGTCGGCCGGGATCTTTGGATCGACCGCCGGGGCCGCCCTCGCCGGGACTGATCCCTCCGCGTCCGGTTCGACGTCCGGCTCTGCGTCTGGCTCGCCGTCCGGCGCCTCGAGTTCGGCAGCGGCGTCCGGATCGGTCTCCGCCGGCGGGATCGACTCGACCGAGGCCGCCGCGCTGGTCGACGATCTCGCCTCCCCCGGGCTGTACCCGGTACGCACCCTCTACCGCACCAAGGGCAACGTGCCGCAGGGCACGCTCGCCGCCGGCGCGGTCGGCCGGGCGAAGCTCGCCGCCGAGGCCAAGGTGACGGCGGGCACGCTGGCCAAGGGCACCTCCGCACGCATCGACTACCTGCTCGATCAGGTCGAGGCCGCCCCCGGGGCCTACATCACCAGCACCGGCAACGTGGACGTCGACGCCGCCGGCTCGACGATCGGCGCCGGCTGGATGGTCACCCCGGACGGTTACGTCGTCACCGCGCGGCAACTGGTGCAGGCCGACGACGGGGTGATCCGCACCGCCTTCCAGCTGGGTCTGATCGACGCCCTGACCAAGGACTACGTGCGGGCCAACGAGAACCTGGCGACCACGGCGTCCAAGGAAGGTATGAGCACGGCGCAGATCCAGCGCCTGGCCGACCTGCTCGCCAAGTGGTCGGCCGCCAAGCTGACCTTCCCGCAGCCGCAGAGCGTGACCACGCTGATGATCGGCAAGGACGGCGAGGAGCCCCGCGCCCTGGCCACCACCCAGGTGGACGGCGGCGAGGCGTACCCGAAGGCCGGGATCACCCTGCTCAAGGTCGACGTCAAGGGCCTGTCGACGTTGGCGCTGGCACCGCGCGGCACGCTGCCGTCCGGGCAACTGTTCGTGGCGGGGTTCGACCGCGACAACCAGTTCATGAACGACTCTGCGCCGCAGATGCCCTCGCGGCACGCGGTCGCCGCCACCAACGTCGGGGACGCCCGGACCAGCGCGCGGGTGCAGGTGAACCGGATCGCCAGCGCCGCCACCCCGGCCGACAGCGGTGCCCCACTGCTCACCCCCGCGGGGGCCGCTCTCGGTCTGGTGCTCTCGCCGGTGCCGGGCAAGACCCAGCCGGTGCCGGTGGGGCAGCAGATCGTGGTGCCGATCAACATCATCTGGTCGATGCTCGACGCGAACAAGGTGGTGCCGCAGCGCGGGCCGTACGACGCGCGATACGCCTCGGCGGTGCACGACTTCCACGCCCACCGCTACAAGGCCGCACTGACCGGCTTGCAGCAGATCGCCGAGACCGACCCGATGCACGCCCGGGCCAGCGAGATCATCAGCGCCGCCCAGAGCGCGATCGCCACCGGGCAGGACCGCACCCCGTTCTGGGAGCGGGTCACCTCCTGGGTGAACACCTGGTTCGACGCCCGCTGGCTGATCCCGGTGCTGGTGCTCGCCCTGCTGGCAGCACTGTTCCGGCCGCTGATGCGGCTGATCGAGCGTCGGCGCACCGACAACCAGCACGGCCCGCACGGCTTGGACACCCCCGACCGGGAGGCCGAAGCGCCGTCCGGAGCCTTGCCGCTGGACGGCGAGACCCCTTCCGCCACAATCGATCTGACCGGGTTTCCGGGCGGCGCCCCGGCCTCCGCCGATCCCTGGTCGCACCCCGAGCCGCCGCAGGAGAACGCCGCCGAGCGGGTGATCGGCAACGGCTTCGGGGCCCCGGAGGTGGCGAACCCGCTCAGTCTGCGCCCGGCCACCGGAACCATCGATCTCAACGATGCTGCCGACCTCGACGCCGCCGTCCTCGACGCCGCTGCCGAGTTCCGGCCGGCCCCGCAGGCGATCGACCCGACGCCGACCCCGACCCGCAGATCGCTACGGGCGGCACGGTCGGCAGGCGCGGCGGAGGCCTCCGAGGCGGCAGCGCGCACCGGGGCCCTGCCTCGCATCGACCTGACCCAGCACGACCTGACCGGGAACGAGCCGCCGCAACCCTCGGTCGGCAGCGGCCCGCCCACGGGGGCACTGCCCCAGGTGGTCGGCGATCCGGACGGGGCGATCCCGGACGGCGCCGAGGCACCGTCCCGGCGGTCGCGCCGTCGCAAGCGGCACGCAAAGTAACCGCCGGACGTCGCCCGGCCGGGCTCAGCTCAGCCCGGTGCCGCCGAGCCGCAGTGCGACCTGGGCCACCTCGGGTTCGCAGCCCGGGCCGTTGGGCCGCACGGCGTTCGCCCGCAGAGTGATCGGCCCACTGGTCCGCGCGGTGCCGCCGAGCGAGTAGCTCGCGCTCACCGCGACCTCGCCCGCGACCAGCTCGGCCACCGGCACGAAGGCTACCAGCGACCCGTCGGGCGAGGCGCTCGCCGAGCAGGAGTCGCCGGGTGCGGTACCCGAGCAGCCCTGGTC
>DAIOVT010000433.1:0-3735 GCA_036758885.1 Kineosporiaceae bacterium | reverse complement strand
CGTCCAGGAGGGCCCGCGGGGAGCACGCTGCCCAGGGGCCAGGGTGAGCGCCGGGTACTGGTGCTCGCGCATACCGGCCGTGCGGTCGCGGTGAACGCCGCCGAGGAGGTGATCGGGCTCCTGGTCGCCGGTGGCATCAACCCGGTGACCACCGCCGAACAGGCACACGCGCTCGATCCCGGCGTCCGGTCGATGGTGATGATCGCCGACCCGGCCCAGCCGCCGGCCCAGATGCTCGACGAGCTCGAACTGGCCGTCGTCCTGGGCGGGGACGGCACCCTGCTGCGCGCCGCGGACACCGTGCGCAGCCATGCCACCCCGCTGCTCGGGGTGAACCTGGGACATGTCGGTTTCCTCGCCGAGGCCGAGCGCGACGACCTCGCCGACACGGTGATGCGTGTCGTGCAGCGCGACTACGAGGTCGAGGAGCGGATGTGCATCGACGTCCGGGTGGTTCGCGACGGCGAACTGCTCGGCAGCGGCTGGGCGCTCAACGAGGCCAGCGTCGAGAAGCTGAGCCGGGAACGGATGATCGAGGTGGTGCTCGAGGTCGACAGCCGCCCGGTCACCGAGTTCGGCTGCGACGGCGTGGTGCTGGCCACCCCGACCGGGTCGACGGCCTACGCGTTCTCCTCCGGGGGGCCGGTGGTGTGGCCCGAGGTCGAGGCCCTGCTGATGGTGCCGATCAGCGCGCACGCGCTGTTCGCCCGGCCGCTGGTCGCCGCGCCGACCTCGCTGCTCGCGGTCGAGGTGATCGCGCCCAGCGGTGCGGTGGTCTGGGTCGACGGCAGCCGTTCGATCGACGTACCGGACGGCGCCCGCGTCGAGGTGCGCCGATCGCCGCAGCCGGTGCGTCTGGCCAGGCTGGCCAGACCGCCCTTCACCGACCGGCTGGTCGCCAAGTTCCAGCTGCCGGTACATGGTTGGCGTGGCCAGGCGCGCGATCCCGGCCGGCCGATCGCCGGAGTCTCCTGAGCCGGGGCTCAGACCGACCAGAGCACTCCACGGAGGACAAGACGTGCTGCTCGAGATGCACCTGAAGGAACTCGGAGTGATCGCTGAAGCGGTGCTCGAGTTCGGTCCGGGGCTGACCGTGATCACCGGCGAGACCGGTGCCGGGAAGACGATGGTGGTCACCGGGCTGAACCTGGTTCTCGGCGGTCGTGCCGACTCCGGCCTGGTGCGCGCCGGTGCCGCGCGGGCCACCGCGGAGGCCCGGGTGGTCGTCGACCCGGCGGGCAGTGTCGCCGCCCGGGCCGAGGACGCCGGTGCCGAACTGGACGAGGACGTCCTGATCGTCTCCCGCACGCTCAGCGCCGAGGGCCGTGGCCGGGCGCACCTGGGCGGACGCGGGGTGCCGGTCGGGGTGCTCACCGAACTGGCCGGTGACCTGGTCGCCGTGCACGGGCAGAGCGATCAGCTGCGGCTGCGTTCGCCGCAGCACCAGCGCCAGGCCCTGGACCGGTTCGCCGGGAAGGCGCTGAGCTCGGTACTGGCCGAGTACCGGCCCCGGTGGCGGCGGCTGCGCGAGGTCGAGAGCACCCTCGCCGAACTGACCACGCAGGCCCGTGAACGCGCGGCCGAGGCGGAGCTGCTGAGGCTCGGGCTGGCCGAGATCGAACGGGTCGCGCCGCAGCCCGGCGAGGACGACGAACTGCGCGGGCAGAGCGACCGGCTGGCGCACGCCGAGGAACTGCAGGTCGCCGCGCGCAGTGCGGCGAGCGCCCTGGTCGGCGAGGAGGAGAACTGGCAGGAGCAGGACAACGCTCTCGGTCTGTTGACCCAGGCGCGCACCGCCCTGGACGCCGTCCGCGAGCACGACCCCCGGCTGGCCGCGCTGGCGGACCGGCTCGCCGAGGTGACCCTGCTGGCCCAGGACGCGGCGGCGGACGCGGCGTCCTACGCGGGCGACGTCGAGGCCGACCCGGCCCGGCTGGCCGCGGTCGAGGAACGCCGTGCCGCGATCGGGGCGCTCACCCGCAGCTACGGCCAGAACGTGGCCGAGGTGCTCGAGTGGTCCGAGCGCAGCGGCCGCCGGCTGCTCGAACTGGACTGCGACGACGACCGGATCCAGGCCCTGGCCGACGAGCGGGAGAAGCTGGTCGCCGAACTCGGCGACCTCGCCGCCCGGGCCAGCGCGGCCCGGGTCGAGGCCGCGGCGGCCCTGGCCGAGCAGGTCAGCGCGGAGTTGCCGGCCCTGGCCATGCCGAAGGCCAGGCTGCTGGTGCAGGTCACCCAGCACGAGGACGACGACGGCCTGCCGGTACCGCCGGGGGGACGGCGCCTGGCCGCCGGCTCGCACGGGGCCGACGAGGTCGAACTGCTGCTCACCCCGCATCCGGGGGCCGAACCGAGACCGTTGGCCAAGGGGGCCTCGGGCGGCGAGCTCTCCCGGGTGATGCTCGGCCTCGAGGTGGTTCTCGGTGCCGCCGACCCGGTGCCCACCTTCGTCTTCGACGAGGTCGACTCGGGCGTCGGCGGTGAGGCCGCGCTGGGCATCGGCGCCCGGCTGGCCCGGTTGGCGCAGTCGTCGCAGGTGATCGTGGTGACCCACCTGCCCCAGGTGGCGGCGTTCGCCGACCGGCATCTGCTGGTCACCAAGTCGGCCGACGCCCAAGTCACCGTCTCCGACGTGCGCACCCTCGAGGGCGAGGACCGGGTCACCGAGCTGGCCCGGATGCTCGGCGGCATGGCCTCCTCGGCGAGCGCCCGGGCGCATGCCGAGGAACTGATCGCCGGCGCCCGCCGTCCCGCGGCCGCGACCCGGCGCCGTCCCCGAGGACGCCGCTGACCTGGGAATTCGCCGTCGATTCGGTATCCGTGCGGAGGAACCCACCGATCGTGGGACGATCGGACGGTGAGGATCCCGGTCACCCGTAGGACGCCCGGGCCGGTACCCGGCCCGGGGATCAGCGGGCCCGCTCGCGTCGATCGCCGGACCAAGACCCTCACCAAACGCCTGCAACCCGGTGACATCGCGGTGATCGATCACGTCGATCTGGACAAGGTCTCCGCCGACGCGCTGGTCGCCCGGGCACCCGCGATGGTGATCAACGCCTCGCCGAGCATCTCCGGCCGGTACCCGAACACCGGCCCGGAGACCCTGATCGGCTCGGGCATCCCGGTGCTCGACGACGTCGGCCAGGCGATCATGGAGCAGATCTCGGACGGCGACCCGTTGCGGGTGCACGAGGGTACGGTCTTCCTCGGCGACGTCGAGGTCGCCAAGGGACTGATGCTCGACGAGGACAGCGTCGCCGCCTCGATGGAGGAGGCCCGGGCCGGGCTGTCCACCCAGCTCGAGGCCTTCGTGGCGAACACCATGGACTACCTCAACCGGGAGCGCAGCCTGCTGCTCGACCGGGTCGGTGTGCCGGCGATCCGTACCGTCATCGAGGGCCGGCAGGCGCTGATGGTGGTGCGCGGGTACCACTATCGCGAGGACCTGGCCGCGCTGCGCACGTACATCCGGGAGAACCGTCCGGTGCTGATCGGGGTGGACGGCGGCGCCGACGCCCTGCTCGAGGCCGGCTACGACCCGGACATCGTCATCGGCGACATGGATTCGGTCACCGACGATGCCCTGCTGTGCGGGGCGGAGGTGATCGTGCACGCCTATCGCAGTGGCAAGGCACCCGGCCTGGACCGGGTCCGGGCCCTCGGCGTGGAACCGGTGGTGTTCGCCGCCACTGGTACCAGCGAGGACGTCGCGATGCTGCTCGCCGACGACAAGGG
>DAIOVT010000432.1:0-3749 GCA_036758885.1 Kineosporiaceae bacterium | reverse complement strand
CCCGGCCGGCCAGCGCCGCGATCACGTCGGGATGCTCGCGCAGCGCGTGGTCGACGTCGTGGTACTCGTCCACGGTGAAGTTGGGGCACACGTCGGGCACGTGCACGAAGCTCTCGACCCGCTCGGCGGTCAGGTCGACGGTGGCCTCGTAGACCGTGTTGGTGCTGCGGTCCCAGACCACCGCGAACGATCGCCGCGGTACCGGGTCTCCCTCTCGCCAGGCCAGCACGTCGGCCTTGGCCGGCTCCTTGAGCTCCACCGAAGCGAAGCGGTAACTGTCCGTCACCTTGTTCTCCCGACGGAGAACTGCTGCCGTCAGGGTGAACTCATCGGCGCTGAGTGAGTCGAGAGGGTGCTGCAATTCGACCTCCGTAAGAGGAAACGCGCAAAAGGATCTTCGTGCGTTCGGGGCAGGGTGCGCACACCCTACGGTCACTGTGTGCTTCAGCACAGCAGCTGGGCAACCCCAAGTCGTCACATGAATCACCACACCATCGCGCCGAGAGCCACCGCGAACCTGACAAGTCGGTGTGATCCAGATCCTCGGACCGGCGGGTCCGGCAGCTGCTACCAGCCAGTAGCGTTCGCCGGATGAGCACGGTCGCGAGCGTCGTCCTGCCTTCGGGGCGGGTGGAGTACCGGCTCGACCGCCGAGGTCCGAGGACGGCGATCATCGCCCACGGCGGGCACCTTCGGGCCGGCGTCGGCGTCGGCGAGGAGGCACTCGCCGAGGCCGGGTTCACCGTTCTGGTGCCCTCCCGGCCGGGCTACGGCGGTACGCCGGTCACCAGCGGCAGCACTGACGAGCAGGGTTTTGCCGGCGTGGTCCGCGAGCTGTGGCGCAGCCTCGGCATGAAACGCATCGACGTGGTCACCGGCTTCTCGGCGGGCGGTCCGCTCGCCGTGCGGCTGGCCGCCGACAACCCCGACGAGGTCGGCGCGCTGCTGCTGCAGTCGGCCCGCTCGTCGCTGCCCTGGCCCGACCCGATCACGCTCTCCTGGGCGTCCGCGGTGTTCGAACCGCAGTGGGAGGCGCTGGTCTGGGCGACGGCACGCAGCTGGATGGGCCTCGCCCCGGACCTGTGGCTGCTCACCGCGCTGGCGCCGATGTCGCGGCTGCCCGCCCCCGAGGTGCTGGCCGATCTCTCGCCGGCCGAGCGGGACGCCGTCCGGGGGCTGTTCGCCGAGATGCGCTCGGGCCGCGGATTCACCCAGGACATGCGCGAGACCCCCGACCCCGGTCGGGAGCGGCAGGTGCATCAGCCGACGCTGGTGATCGGCTCCCCGCACGACGGGGTGCTGCCGTTCGCCCACGCCCGGCACCTCGCCGACACGATCCCGAAGGCCGAGCTGTTCGCCAGCCCCTCGTTGAGCCACCTGATCTGGTACGGCAGCGGAGCCGGGGCGACCCGCCGCCGGATCGCCGACTTCCTCACCGAACTGCTCTGAGCAGCACGGCCCGCGCTGTTCCCAGGGCCGGTTCTCGGCACCCGTTCATTCACCCGGTCGGAGCATCCTGACAACCTTGTCCGATGCCGATGCTCGGAGTGCGCCATCGGTAACGGATGACCGATGGATGACCTCGAAGGAGGACGGCGATGAACGTCGCAGGCATCAGCACCGCACCGCCACCGGTGGTTCTGCCGGCCATCACTGCCGTGCAGCCCGGCCAGCAGACCGAGACCCGCACCAAGAGCGATCGACAGCGGGACGAGAAACGTGAGGACGAGCCCGGCGCGATCAAGCTTCCGGACCCACCGAAGTGGAAGCCGCTGTCGCTGGACGAGTTCCACGTCATGCTCGGCATGGCCTCTCCCAGCGTTCTGCTCAAGACCGAGAAGAAGTACGGTCGCGAAGCCTTCGATGCCTGGGCCTGATCGGCCCTGATCAGCGCGACTGTCGGCGTGGACGAAGCTGCCGCATAATTGAAGGCCGCTTCGTCCCGCCGTCAGGGCGGGGCAGTCATGTTCCGCCGCCGCTGGAGGCCTCCTGAGCACCACCGATGCGAACCTGGGCAGCACAGCCCAGGAGATCGCGCATGAACAGTCCCATGTCGACGTCCTCTACGGGCGCCTGGACGCCCTCGGCGACCGGGCCCGCCGCTCGCTGGAGGAGGTACGCCGGGCACCCGTCGTCCCGACGCCCGCCGGACGCGCCGAACGCGATGCGTTCGACGCCCTGCACGCCGAACGGATCCGCCAGCTCGAGGCGGTGCAGGACCGGCTGGTCTTCGGCCGGCTCGACCTGGCCGACGCCACCCGGTACGTGGGCCGGATCGGCCTCTCCGACGACGACCGCCGCCAGCTGCTGATCGACTGGCGGGCGCCCGCGGCGTCCGCGTTCTACCAGGCGACGGCAGCGGCGCCGCAGGGTGTGCTGCGCCGCCGGCACATCGCCCTGGCCGGCCGCACGGTCGACTCGCTGGACGACGACGTGCTGGACGCCGAGGCGCTGGAACGGGCGATCGCGGCCGGCCGCACCGACCTCACCTTCGTCGCCGGCGAGGGCGCCCTGATGAGTGCGCTCACAGCGCACCGCACCGGGCACATGCGCGACATCGCGGCAACCCTGCAGGCGGAGCAGGACCGGATCGTCCGCTCGCCACTGCCCGGGGTGCTCGTCGTGCAGGGTGGGCCGGGCACCGGCAAGACCGCGGTGGCGCTGCACCGCGCCGCCTACCTGCTCTACACGCATCGGGACCGGCTCTCCCGCAGCGGGGTTCTGGTGATCGGGCCGACCCCGGTCTTCCTCGGCTACATCGAGAAGGTGCTGCCCTCCCTCGGCGAGACCGGCGTCGTGCTCACCTCGACCGGGCAGCTGTTCCCGGGGGTGAACGCCACCGCCTTCGACGAGCCCCGGGTGGCCGCGCTCAAGGGCGAACGGCGGATGGCCGACCTGGTCAGGGCCGCCGTCCGGCGCCGGCAGCGGCTGCTGAACGATCCGGTGCCGCTGACCCTGGACGGCGACCAGATCCTGATCCGGCCGCAGGTGGTCGCCTCGGCCCGCTCGCGGGCCCGGCAGTCTGGCCGGCCGCACAACCTGGCCCGGATGACCTTCGCCCGCCAGGTGATGAACGACCTGGCCGACCAGCTCGCGGTCAAGCGCCGTCTCGATCAGGCGGACGACGAACGCGGCGCCCTGCTCGAGGAGCTGCGTTCGTCGAAAGACGTTCGGCGAGAAGTGAATCTGCTCTGGCTGCCGCTCACCGCGGGCGGCCTGATCAACGATCTGCTGACCAAGCCGCACAAGCTCGCCGAGGCGGGCGGCGGGGTGCTCGGGCCCAAGCAACAGGCGCTGCTGCTGCGCGAACCGGGGTCCCCGTGGACGGTCTCCGACGTGCCGTTGCTCGACGAGGCCGCGGAGCTGATCGGTCCGGACGCGCACCGCATGCTGGCGGACGCCGCCGAGGCGGCCCGACTGGCCGGCGAGCGCAGTGAGGCACTCGAGTTCGCGCGCAGGGTGTTACGCGACTCCGGCGAGGCCGGGCAGATGATCTCGGCGGAGACCCTGGCCGACCGGTTCACCGCCCAGGGTCCCAGCCGCACCGTCGCCGAACGGGCCGCGGAGGACCG
The DNA here is from genome assembly GCA_036758885.1 of Kineosporiaceae bacterium. Taxonomy (GTDB): domain Bacteria; phylum Actinomycetota; class Actinomycetes; order Actinomycetales; family Kineosporiaceae; genus DAIOVT01. Next base: position 177 of record DAIOVT010000432.1, on the reverse strand, counting down.
CAGCTGGACCTTCGGGCACGCGGTCGTCGACGAGGCCCAGGACCTCTCCCCGATGCAGTGGCGACTGATCGCCCGCCGGGTGCCGAACCTCTCGATGACGGTCGTCGGCGACGTGGCCCAGACCAGCTCACCGGCCGGCACCACCTCGTGGGCAACGGTTATCGACGAGCTCGCCGG
>DAIOVT010000431.1:0-3752 GCA_036758885.1 Kineosporiaceae bacterium | reverse complement strand
CCAACCCCTCGCACCTCGAGGCGGTCGACCCGGTGCTCGAGGGCATCGTGCGCGCCAAGCAGGACCGGCTCAACCGCGGTGCCGCGTTCTTCTCGGTGCTGCCGGTGCTGATGCACGGTGACGCCGCCTTCGCCGGGCAGGGAGTGGTCGCCGAGACCCTGAACCTGTCCCAGCTGCGCGGCTACCGCACCGGCGGCACGGTGCACATCGTGGTGAACAACCAGGTCGGCTTCACCACGGCGCCGACGTCCTCGCGGTCCTCGGTCTACAGCACCGACGTCGCCCGGATGATCCAGGCACCGATCTTCCACGTGAACGGCGACGACCCGGAGGCCTGCGTCCGGGTGGCCCGGCTGGCCTTCGAGTTCCGCATGGCCTTCGACAAGGACGTCGTCGTCGACATGGTCTGCTACCGGCGGCGCGGCCACAACGAGGGCGACGACCCGTCGATGACGCAGCCGTTGATGTACGCGCTGATCGAGGCCAAGCGCAGCGCCCGCAAGTTGTACACCGAGGCGCTGATCGGCCGCGGCGACATCACCGTCGAGGACGCCGAGAGCGCGCTGCGGCACTACCAGGAGCAGCTCGAGCGGGTCTTCGCGGAGACCCGCGAGGCGGTCAACAGCGCTCCCCCGGTGACCGCCGCCGGTGCCGTCACCGCGGGTCTGGAGCTGCCCTCGGCGCAGGCCTACGACGACGACACACCGAACACCGTGGCCACCGCGGTCGACCAGGCCGTGCTGAAGCGGATCGGTGACGCCCATGTCAGCCCGCCGGAGCACTTCTCCGTCCACCCGAAGCTGATGCAGCTGATGGAGCGGCGCGCCACCATGGCCGCCGAGGGCGGCATCGACTGGGGCTTCGGCGAGATCCTGGCGTTCGGTTCGCTGCTGCTCGAGGGCACCCCGATCCGGATGGCCGGCCAGGACAGCCGCCGCGGCACCTTCGTGCAGCGGCACGCGGTGCTGATCGACAAGAACACCGCGGCCGAGTGGACGCCGCTGGCGAACCTGAGCGAGAAGCAGGGCAAGTTCTGGATCTACGACTCGCTGCTCTCCGAGTTCGCGGCGATGGGCTTCGAGTACGGCTACTCGGTCGAGCGGCCCGACGCGCTGGTGCTCTGGGAGGCCCAGTTCGGCGACTTCGCCAACGGGGCTCAGACGATCCTGGACGAGTTCATCTCCTCCTCCGAGCAGAAGTGGATGCAGCGTTCGGCCGTGGTGCTGCTGCTGCCGCACGGCTACGAGGGCCAGGGCCCGGACCACTCCTCGGCCCGCATCGAGCGATACCTGCAGATGTGCGCCGAGAACAACATGACCGTGGCCCAGCCGTCGAACCCGGCGTCGTACTTCCACCTGCTGCGCCGGCAGGCCTACGCCCGGCCGCGTCGTCCGCTGATCGTCTTCACCCCGAAGTCGATGCTGCGGCTCAAGGCGGCCACCTCGGCCCCGGAGGCCTTCACCACCGGCGGCTTCCGCGAGGTGCAGCCCGAGCCGACCAGGCTGGGTGCGGTCGACCGGGTGCTGCTCTGCTCGGGCAAGGTCTACTGGGACCTGTTGGCCGAGCGCACCCGGCGGGGCGACGACCGGACGGCGATCGTCCGGCTCGAGCAGCTCTACCCGCTGGAGGCGCAGGCCGTGCTGGACGCCGTCGCGCCATACCCGGACGCTCAGCTGGTGTGGGTGCAGGACGAGCCGGCCAACCAGGGTCCGTGGCCGTTCATCGCGCTCAACCTGCCCGAGCACCTCGGTGGCCGGCCGCTGCTGCGGGTCTCCCGCCCGGCGTCCGCCTCGCCCGCGGCCGGTTCGGCGAAGAAGCACACCGCCGAGCAGGCCACCCTGCTGTCGCAGGCGTTCGATCGCTGATCTGCGCTGATCTGCGCCGGTTCGCCCCGCTCGATCCGCTTGATCGGCGCGAACCGGCAGGCCGGGGCCGACGATCGGCCCCGGCCGGGCAACAATGAGCACATGTACTTCACCGACCGGGGAATCGAGGAGCTCGCCGCCCGCCGCGGCGAGGAGGACGTGAGCCTGGCCTGGCTCGCGGACCGACTGCGCGACTTCGTCGACGAGCATCCCGAGTTCGAGACCCAGATCGAACGGCTGGCCACCTGGCTGGCGCGGCTGGAAGACGACGATGAGTGAGCGCCCCTCCCCGGCCCCGGAGTCCTCTCAGCCGGGTCAGCGGAGCGGGCGGACCGGCAACGACTCCGCCCACAACGGCCACGGTGCCGGCGGGGACGGCGACGGCTACCGGCGCAGCGATCTCGTGGCCGAGCCCAACCGCGCCGCCGACCGCACCCGGCTGCGCGTCTGCGTCGTCGGCGACGACCTGGTCGCCGGCATCGGCGACGCCCGTGCCCTGGGTTGGGTCGGCCGGGTCGCGGCACGCAGCCCTCAGCCGGGAAGCGCACTGTCGGTGTTCCCGCTCGGGGTTCCCGGCGAGACCTCGGCAAGTCTGCTCGCCCGGTGGCGCACCGAGTGCACACCACGGTTCGCCGGGGTCTCCCCGGACCGGTGCCGGCTGGTGATCGGGCTCGGCCGTGAGGACGTCTACCAGCTGATGTCGGTGCCCAGGTCGCGGCTGAACCTGGCGAACCTGCTCGACGAGTGCACCCAGGACGGGATCTCGGCACTGGTGGTGGGGCCGCCGCCCGGCCCGGACGAACGACTCAACACGAAGATCGGCGAGCTCTCCGCGACGTTCGCCGACGTCTGCCTGCGCCGCCGGGTGACCTACATCGACACCTTCACGCCGTTGCTGGCGCACGAGGACTGGCTCACCGACCTGGCCGCCGGCGACGGCCGCCACCCCGGCCAGGCCGGCTACGGGCTGATCGCCTGGCTGGTGCTGCACGGCGGCTGGGACGGCTTCCTCGGACTCACCGAGTCCGAGTAGTCCCACAGTCCGAGCGGTCCCACGGTCGGCCGGCCGCGCCGGTCGGCCCGGCCCCCTCAGGAGAGCCGGCCGGTCGCTCAGGGGCGGATCAGCACGATCTTGCCGACCACGTCGCCCTGCTCCAGCCGGGCGAACCCGTCCCGGGCCTGCTCCAGCGGCAGCTCCGAGTCGATCACCGGCCGGACGCCGGAGGTGGCGCAGAACTGGATCAACCGCTCCAGCTCGGACCTGGTGCCCATCGTCGAGCCGAGCACCCGCAACTGCAGGAAGAAGATCCGGTTCAGCTCGGTGGCGTCCGGGTCCGAGCCCGACGTGGCGCCCGAGATCACCACGGCGCCACCGGGTTTGAGCGAGCGCAGGGAGTGCACCCAGGTCGCCGCACCGACCGTCTCCATCACCGCGTCCACCCGCTCGGGCAGCCGATCACCGGTGGCGAAGGCCTGGTCGGCGCCCAGTTCGACGGCCCGGGCCCGTTTGGCCTCGTCGCGGCTGGTGGCCCAGACCCGGTAGCCGGCCGCCCGGCCCAGCACGATCAACGCGGTCGCCACGCCGCCGCCGGCGCCCTGCACCAGCACGGTGGCCCCGGGGGTCAGCCCGGCCTGCACGAAGAGCATCCGGTAGGCGGTCAGCCAGGCGGTCGGCAGACAGGCCGCCTCTGCCCAGCTCAGCTCGGCCGGCTTGGGCACCAGGTTGCGCCGCGGCACCACGACCTCGTCGGCCAGAGTGCCCTGGAACCGTTCGGAGAGAAGCGATCTGCGCGTGTCCAGGGTCTCGTCGCCGCGATGGTCGGGGTCGGAGATGACGGCGTGCACGATGACCTCGTTGCCGTCGTCGTCGAGCCCGGCCGCGTCGCA
>DAIOVT010000430.1:0-3763 GCA_036758885.1 Kineosporiaceae bacterium | reverse complement strand
CGCGTCGAAGCCGAGCAGCAGCGGAGCGTAGGCGAGCACCGTGAAGAAGGCCCAGTTGTACAGCAGCGCGACCAGGCTGAGCGCGAGCAGACCGCGGTGCCGCAGCGCCCGCAGCGGTGCGCCGAGCGGCAGCGGACGCGCCGTGGTCGGGGTGTTCTCGGCGAACACCGTGGTGGCCACCAGACCCACCAGCATCAGCACGCTGACCCCGAAGAACGGCCACCGCCAGCCCGCCGAGCCGAGCAGCCCACCGAGCAGCGGGCCGACCGCGATACCGACCCCCATCGCCGCTTCGTAGATCGCGATGGCACCGACGACACCACCGCTGGCCGAGCCGACGATGACGGCCAGGCTGGTCGCGATGAACAGCGCGTTGCCCAGCCCCCAGCCGGCCCGGAAGCCGACCATCACCTCGATCGAGGGCGACATGCCGGCGAGGGCGGCGAACAGCACCACCAGCACCAGACCGAGCAGCAGGGTGCGCTTGCCACCGATCCGGCTGGACACCCAGCCGGTGATCAGCATCGCCACCGCGGTGACCATCAGGTAACTGGTGAACAGCAGCTCGACCTGGGCGTGCGAGGCATGCATCTGGGCGCCGATCGCGGGCAGGATCGGGTCGACGAACCCGATGCCCATGAACGAGATGACGCAGGCGAAGGCGACCGACCAGACCGCGGGCGGCTGCCGGAACAGGCTGCCGGACCCGGCCGGGCCGGTCGCGGCGTGCGCCGCGGGGCCGGACGGTGAGCTGGACGGCGAACTCGATGGTGAACTGGACGGTTCGGTGGTCGGGGCGGGCATGGGGATCTCCTCCAGGACGACGGGAGCGGGCCGGGTTCAGCGCCCCGGCGGAGGGGACCGGTCCGGCGGCAGCGCCTCGTCGCCGAGGGCGGCGAGCTTCTCCAGGGCCGGCAGCGCGGCGAGCAGCCGCTCCCGGTCGTGCGGCTGCAGACCCTCGAGCAGGTCGCCGAGGGTGGCGGCGCGGACGGCGCGGCGCTGCGCGGAGAGCTCCCGGCCGGCCTCGGTGCAGCTGACCAGCACGGCGCGGCCGTCGTCCGGGTCGGCGGTACGGGTGACCAGACCGGCCGCTTCCATCCGGCCGATCGCCTGGCTCATCGCCGGCTGGGTGACGTGCTCGGCGGCGGCCAGCGCGGTCAGCCGCGAGGGCCCGCAGGTGACCAGCGTGTAGAGACTGGACGCCGCCACCGGGCTGAGCGCACCGGGCAGATCCGCCCTGCGCAGCAGGCGGGTGATCCGGTCGAGCGCCGAGCCGAGCTGCGCCACCTGGGGGTCGACGTCCCGGCGAGGCCCCGGCCGAGCGACCGTCTGCGCAGATTGCATACGGCAATTATATAACGAGCTAATTCAGTTTGCCGACGGCCGGAGCACTCCGATCAGCAGCTCGGCACCGGCGGTGACCCGGGTACGCAGGTCGTCGGTGGCCTCGGAGGTGATCAGTCCCTCGCTCAGCCAGGCGTAGGAGATCTCGTCGATGTCGCGCCGGGTCTCGGTCCGCTCCCCCGCCTGACCGGCCGCGGCCGGCTCGACCACGCCGGCCCGGCGCCCGAACCCGTCGATCAGGCAACTGGCGGCCAGCGACCGGCCGATGTGCAACGACCGCTCGAGGGCCCCGGCGCTCGGGGTCATCGGCGCATGGTGCCGGCCGATCGCCTGGCACACCGGCGCCGGGAAGTTCCACGCGGCCAGCATCTGCGCGCCGCACTCGGCGTGACTGACGCCGTGCACGGCGACCTCGGCGCTCTCGATCTCATCGATCTCGGGCACGCACAACTGCACCGACAGTCCGTTCTGGTGCATCATCGCGGTCCCGATCATGTGCAGCAGGCCGACCACGTAGGCGTCCGAGGTGGACGCACCGATCATTCCGGCCACCAGTTGCGAGCCGACCGCGGTCAGCGCGGTGGCCTCCCAGAAGCCCCGCGGCGCGGCCTCGGGGTCGTCGAGACCGGCGGCGCTCAGCGCAGCCAGCGAGTTCAGTTCCTGGAACCCGATCACCGACACGGCGAAGTCCAGGGTCGCCACCCGCCGGCTCAGCCCGTAGTAGGCCGAGTTGGCCAGCCGCAGCACGCGCGCGGTGAACAGGGCGTCGGTGCCGATCACCGCGGCCACCTCGGCCGGCTGGGTGTCCGGGTTCTTGCACAGCGACATCACCTTCACCGCCGCCCCCGGGCGGGTACGCAGTTCGGCCTGCCTGAGCCGCTCGGTCACGGCACCTCCTCGGTGAGCTCCACCGGCGGCGCCGTCCGCTGCGCACCCACCTGCGCGCTCGATTCCCCCGCGCCCGACCCCCGGGCGCCTGATTCCGGCACGACTGGTTCCCCGGCCGCTGGTTCCGCTGCGCCCGACTCCGCTGAGGCCAGCTCCGCTGAGGCCGGCTCCGCTGAGGCCGGGCCGCGCCCGGCGGCGAGCCGGTAGCGACTGCCGCCGGCGTGTTTCGCCTCGTACATCATCCGGTCGGCCGCCCGGAACAGGGTCTCCACGGTGTCGTCGGCGACCGGCACGGCCACCCCGATACTCACCGAGACCGAGTGCGGCTGACCGGCCACCACCATGCGCCGGCTGAGCACCTCGAGGTGCCGGCGGGCCGCGGCCTCGACGTCCGACATGTCCTTCATCTCGCGCAGCACGATCACGAACTCGTCGCCGGCCACCCGGCTGACCAGGTCGTGCTCGCGGGCGACCTGACGCATCCGGTGCGCGATCTCGACGAGCACCCGGTCGCCGGTCTCGTGGCCGTGGGTGTCGTTGATCTTCTTGAAGCCGTCGAGGTCGAAGAACATCAGCGCGAACTGGCGGTCGCGGCTGCGCCGTCCTTCGAGCATCTCCTGCAGCACCTCGATCAGCCGGCGCCGGTTGATCAGCCCGGTCAGCGGGTCGTGCTGGGCCTGATAGGTGATCTGCCGCTCCCGGGCCCGGCGCTCGGTGATGTCCTCGGCGGTGCCGATGAAGCCGGCCGCCCGGTTCTCACCGATCAGCGGGGAGAGCCGCACGTGCACGTGCCGCACGGCGGAGGTGTCCTGCAGCCGCACGGTGAGATCACGCGGGGTGCCGTGCAGCACGTCCTCGATCGCGGACATCACCGCCGGCACGTCGCCGCTGTCGAACCGGGTCAGCCAGGCGGTGCCCAGCGCCTGCGCCGGGGAGAGCCCGAGCAGTTCGCCGAACCGGTCGTTCACGTGACCCAGCCGGGCGCCCGCCTCGGAGAGGAAGATGCCGATCGGCGCGGCCTCGACCACGGCGCTGAACCGCGCCTCGAGCGCGGCCACCGACGCCTCGGGAGACTCCGGAGACGGGGTGGCCACCGGCACGAAGACCAGCATCGACCCGCCCCCGGACGACGCGTCCATCGGCACGTACTGCATGGTCACCCGGACCAGGGCGCCCGAGGCGGTGCGCAACAGCACCATCCGCCGCTGCCGCACGCCGGCGTCGATCATCTCGCCGGCCGCCTCGATCCAGTCGACCGGTTCGGTGCCGGCCGGGGTCACCCGGCGCAGCGCGCCGAGCCGCCGGCCGGCGATCTCCTCGGGTACCAGCCGCAGCATCGCGGCGACGGCCTGGTTGCACCACAGCACCGACCTGGAGGCGTCCAGAACCATCGCCGCGGTACCGGCCTCCGCCAGCGACTGCCAGGCAGAGACCAGCAGTGCATCGGCGGTGCCAGGACGGCGCGTCGGGTACGTCCGGGCTTCCTCCACGATCGGGATATCGGGGACGGCGCCCTCAACCTGTAGCCCTG
>DAIOVT010000429.1:0-3780 GCA_036758885.1 Kineosporiaceae bacterium | reverse complement strand
CCGCCGGGTCGCGGAGTCGATCCTGAAGATGGATCTGCGCTACGCGACCGTCACCGGGGTGGCCCGCGACGACCTGGACGACGAGGGCGCCTGGCTGTACGCCGAGACGGTCCGGGCGATCCACGAGCAGGCACCGGGAACCGGTGTCGAGATCCTGACCCCCGACTTCTCCGGCAAGCCGGAGCTGCTGGGCCAGGTCTTCGAGGCGCGTCCGGAGGTGTTCGCGCACAACCTGGAGACGGTTCCGCGGATCTTCCGCCGGATCCGCCCGGCGTTCAGCTACGAGCGCTCGCTCGACGTGATCACCCAGGCGCGGGACGCCGCGATGGTCACCAAGTCGAACCTGATCCTGGGCATGGGCGAGACCCGCGAGGAGATCTCCGAGGCACTGGCCGACCTGCACGAGGCCGGTTGTGACCTGATCACGATCACCCAGTACCTGCGGCCCACGCCGCGGCATCACCCGGTCGAGCGCTGGGTGAAGCCCGAGGAGTTCGTCGAGATGCGCGAGGAGGCCGAGGAGCTCGGTTTCGCCGGGGTGATGGCCGGTCCGCTGGTGCGTTCGTCCTACCGCGCCGGCCGGCTCTGGGCTCAGGCCCGGACCCGCCGCGGACTGCCGCTGCGCGAGGGCATGGGCGACTTCACCGAAGAGGACGAACGTCCAGCACAAGCGCTCTAGCGCCCGCCCCGGCCCCGTATCCTGAGGCCATGGCACGCGCGAAGAAGGACCCCTCCGCCCCGAAGAAGCCCGGGCGGGTCAAGCAGATCTTCAACGTCTTCCAGATGACCCGGAAGACCGACCCGGCCGTGGTCTGGTGGATGCTGCTGGCCTTCGTCGGCACGATCGCCATCGGTCTGGGCATCGGCTACCTGGTCGGTCACCCGATCTACGTGACCGTGCTGTGCGTGCCGCTGGGCTTCATGCTGGCGCTGATCATCATGGCCCGGCGGGCCGAACGCGCAGCCTTCTCGCAGCTCGCCGGTCAGCAGGGCGCGACCCTGGCGGCGCTGCAGAACCTGCGCCGCGGCTGGAGCGTCGAGGAGACCCCGGTCGCGATCGACCCGCGCACCCAGGACATGGTCTTCAGGGCGATCGGGCGACCGGGCGTCGTCCTGGTCAGCGAGGGTCCGTTGCCCCGGGTCAGCAAGCTGACCGAGGCCCAGAGCAAGCACGTCAAGCGGGTGCTCGGCGAGAACGTCCCGGTGATCGTGCTGCACGCCGGGGACGGCGACGGCCAGACGCCGTTGATCAGGATCTCCCGGGTGCTGTCGAAGAAGCGTCCGGAACTGTCCAAGACCCAGGTCAGCGAGATCTCCAAGCGGCTGCGCGCGCTGGGCGGCATCAAGATGCCGGTGCCCAAGGGCATCGACCCGACCCGGATGCGTCCGGACCGCAAGGCGATGCGCGGCCGCTGAGCCGCCGTCCACACCCGACGGCGCGCGCGATCAGCGGGAGTTGACCACCACGGTGCCGGCCGGGCGGTCGTGCAGACCGCGGTTGTCCCGGTCCATCAGCAGTGGTGGGACGGCGAGAACCAGCAGCACCGCACGGACCGCCGACTGCACCAGCGACGGCCGGTCCCCGGTCAGGGTCTGCACCCGCAGCCCGAGCATCCGGTGCCCGATCGTGGTGCCGGCGGTACCGACCAGCAACAGGTTCATCACCAGCAGCGCAGCCAACGGGGCCCACTGCCCCCACTCGAGCGGACGCATCACGCCGTGCGCGATGAGCAGGGCGATCAGCCAGTCGACGCACAACGCGGCCAGCCGCCGTCCGAACGAGGCCACCGCCCCTGCCCCCTGCGCGGGCAACCCGATGTCGGAACCGGGGAGGTAGTGGTCCTTCTTGAGCCGGTCGGCCTCGGCATCTGTCGTCGTCGCTCCGGGTCTGGTGAGCCATCCGCCCAGGTCGCGCCTGTCCATGGCACAAGGGTAGGCACAACGGTAGGCACTGCCACCGGCAAGGTGGCCGTCAACCTGACCTCAGTGGTTGCCGGTGACCGGGTCGAGGGTGTGCTCGCGCGGGCCCGGGAAGGTCGGTACCCGGCCGACGATCAGATCGACGTTCGCCTTGGCCGCGGCCGGGATCTCGCGCAGCCAGCCGTAGTCGCTGGTGCTGGTGGAGCCGCCGTCCGAGGCGACCAGACCCGAGGTCTGCACGCCGAGCCGGTTGCACAGCCACACCGCGCGGGGCAGGTGGAAGGCCTGGGTGACGATCACGGCGTGGTCGATCCCCCACACCGACTTCGCCCGGTAACAACTGGAATAGGTGTCGAACCCGGCGTGGTCGCTGACCACGGCCGCCGACGGGACGCCGTGGGCGAGCGCGTAGTGCGACATCGCCTCCACCTCGTCGTAGTCGGACGTCGAGTTGTCCCCGCTCATCAGCAGGGCACGCACCGTGCCCGCGCGGTAGAGGTCGATGGCGGCGTCCAGGCGCAGCGCCAGGAACGGGCTGGGCCGGCCCGCGCCGTCCAGCCCGGCGCCGAGAACGATCGCCACCGGTGCGTCCGGGACCTCGGCAACCGTGCTGTGACGTTGCGAGTTGGTGGCGACCAGCTCGATCAGGATCGGGCCGAGCCCGAGGACGACGAGCAACAGCGGCGTCCATACCAGCAGGCCGAGCAGGCGCCGGCGGCGCGGGGGGCGGGTCGGGGTCGTCCACCCCCTCGAGTCCCCGCTGGACACCTCCGACACGGCGCCAGGCTAGCCGTCCGCCCTCGGGCCAGAATCCATAACTGGTCTATTCGCGACGCCTGACGCGGCGCGATCGCCGGGACCGGGCCGGAGCCATAGGCTGCCTTCGTCCCCCGTAGCAGCAGGTTCGACACCGGGACGGCACAGGCGAAGTAACACCTGCGAAACAGGTGGGACACCACCGAGAAATCCCCTGTCCCTAGCGTCTTGGGCATATCCGGGGCGGGTCGATGGTGGCCGCCCACCAGGCCCTACCTGCCCCAACACAGGAGGTTGGTTTGTTCAGCAACGCCGACGAGGTCCTGAAGTTCATCAAGGACGAGGGCGTCAAGTTCGTTGACGTCCGGTTCTGTGACCTTCCGGGCGTCATGCAGCACTTCAACGTGCCCGCTGCGGGCCTGGACGACGAGTTCTTCACCAACGGCCAGCTGTTCGACGGTTCGTCGATCCGCGGGTTCCAGGCGATCAACGAATCCGACATGAAGCTCATCCCGGACCTGGACTCCTCCGTTCTCGACCCGTTCCGCGCGGAGAAGACCCTCAACATCAACTTCAGCATCGTCGACCCCTACACCGACGAGCCGTACAGCCGCGACCCGCGGCAGATCGTGCGCAAGGCCGAGGCCTACCTGAAGTCGACCGGCATCGCCGACACTGCCTTCTTCGCCCCCGAGGCCGAGTTCTACATCTTCGACGACGTCCGGTTCGAGACGAAGGCGAACGAGGGCTACTACCACATCGACTCGATCGAGGGCGCCTGGAACACCGGCCGGGTCGAGGAGGGTGGCAACCGGGGTTACAAGACCCGTTACAAGGGCGGCTACTTCCCGGTTCCGCCGGTCGACCACTACGCCGACCTGCGTGACGCGATGAGCCTGGCCCTCGAAGAGGTCGGCCTGAGCGTCGAGCGCGCGCACCACGAGGTCGGCACCGCCGGCCAGGCCGAGATCAACTACCGGTTCAACTCGCTCGCCAAGTCGGCCGACGAGGTGATGCTGTTCAAGTACGTGATCAAGAACGTCGCCTGGCAGCACGGCAAGACGGTCACCTTCATGCCGAAGCCGCTGTTCGGTGACAACGGCT
>DAIOVT010000428.1:0-3787 GCA_036758885.1 Kineosporiaceae bacterium | reverse complement strand
GCCAGGGCTTGTAGATGCGCAGCGCCGGGTTGGCGAGCAGGCCGTAGCGGTAGAACCGCTCGATGTCGTTGCCCTTGAACGTCGAACCGTCGCCCCAGATGTCGACGTCGTCCTCGCGCATCGCCCGCACCAGAAGGGTGCCGGTCACCGCGCGGCCGAGCGGTGTGGTGTTGAAGTAGGCCTTGCCGCCGGAGCGGATGTGGAAGGCGCCACAGGTCAGTGCGGCCAGCCCCTCCGCGACCAGGGCCTCGCGGCAGTCGACGAGGCGGGCGATCTCGGCGCCGTAGGCCTTGGCCCGGTCGGGCAGCGAGGCCATGTCGTCCTCGTCGTACTGGCCGAGGTCGGCGCTGTAGGCGCAGGGGACGGCGCCGTGTTCGCGCATCCAGGCGACGGCCACCGAGGTGTCCAGGCCGCCGGAGAAGGCGATGCCGACGCGTTCGCCCTTGGGCAGGTGAGTGAGAACTTTGGCCACGGCGCCAGCGTAGTCGCCCGCGGGACCACCGCGGTTCGGCCATGATTCGGCCATGATTCGGCCATGATCGGTGCATGAGCGGAACCGACTCCTCCGCAGCGGCTTCCGGCGGTTCCGCCCCGGATTCCCCCGGAACCCGGATCACCCTGCCGTCCGGGGCGATCGTGCGCGGTCGCGGCCGGGACCAGTCCCCCGCCTCGCCGGACTTCACCGTGCTGCTGGCCGGCGGGCCGGCACCCGCGGACGGCGAACACCGGCGCATCCGCTGGCCCGACTTCTGGATCCCGGTCGATCCGGCCTCCGCACTCGAGACCCTCGGCGAGGCCCTCGACCGGGCACGCGCCGGTGAGCGGGTCGAGATCGCCTGTCGCGGCGGCATCGGACGCACCGGGACGGCGCTGTGCGCGCTGGCGATCATGGACGGCGTCCCCCGCCGTGAGGCGGTCGACTGGGTCCGGCAGCGCTACCACCGTCACGCCGTGGAGACCCCGTGGCAACGCTGGTGGCTCTGGCGGGTGACCCCGCGGCCGGTCCTGACCTGAGTGACATGGCAGGTCAACTGGTGAGCTGATCGGTCCTGCCCCGGACCGGAGGACGCCGAACGGACGATTCTGCCGAACGCCGCGCGGACCTTGCCGCCGTCCGCCGATCCTGTTTCCGTGACGTCCCCGCCCAGAGCGCGCCGCCGTTCGGTGCTGCGTGCCGGACTGCTCTGTGCGGTGGGCGCACTGGGGGTGGCCGCGCTGATCGCGTACACCTCCCACGATTCCCCCGGAGCGGCTCTCGCAACACCAACAACCTCTCCGGTGGAGGGTCCGGCGTCGTCCTTGCCTCCGGAGGCATCGAGAGGGACGGCGCCGGGCCCGACCAGCACGCCGGGCGCCGCGCCGGTCACCGAACCGATCTCGCCGGGTAGCGGCACCGCCCTGACCCCCTCGACCGGCGCGCTGCTCGTCGACGTCGTCGGCGTCACCGACGGCGACACGATCAGGGTGCGGGTGGGATCGCAGACCGAGCGCCTGCGGGTGATCGGGATCGACACCCCCGAACTGCGCGCGCGGGACTGTTTCGCGCAGCAGGCGTCCAGCCGCATGCAGTCACTGGTGCAGAGCAAACAGGTTCGTATCCAAGCCGATTCGACCCAGGACGACCGGGACCGGTACGGCCGGCTGCTCCGGCACGTCTTCCTCACCGACGGCCGATCCGTCGGCGAACTGCTGATCGCCGAGGGCTTCGCCCGCGAGTACACCTACGACGTGCCGTACCTGGGCCAGGCCGGTTACCGGGCCGCCGAACGGTCCGCCCAGGCCGCCAGGGCGGGATTGTGGGGTGCCTGCGGGGCGTCGTCCGGCGGGTCCGGGTCGACCGGCCCGGCAGCGACCCCGGCACCCCTGGCCGGGCTGAACCCGCCGGCGCCGAGCGCCTCGGCGGCGGCCGGCTGCCAGATCAAGGGCAACATCAGCCGGTCCGGCGAGAAGATCTATCACGTTCCGGGACAACGGCATTACGACAAGACCGTGATCGATCAGAGCGCCGGTGAACGCTGGTTCTGCTCCGAGGACGACGCCGTGGCGGCCGGCTGGCGCCGGTCGCGGCAGTAGTGCGGCATCATCAGTAGTACGGCATCGTTCCGGGGACAGGCGAAGGAGTCGTAGTCCGTTGCCGCCCGCCCGAAGTGTGCGGCACTGCGCATCGCCAGCACCCCGACGATCCCAGAAGTACTCGTCGTCGGTGAGGCCCTCGAACCTGGCACGAGCCTGGTCGTCCTAGTGCCAACCGATCTGGTCGCGGAGCAGCTGGTTCCAGTTGTCAATCACCCGACCACTCTCCCCGTGATCATGCAGAACCGCACCCCGGCCACGGCGGTATCGCGCAGTTTCTGCATGATCACGGCGGGGTGGGCGTGCGGTTCTGCATGATCACGATGATCGCGAGGTGCGGGGACGGCGGTAGACCGGGGCCGGGTACAGCTCGCGCCACTGTCTCAGGGTCGAGGACGCCGGACGCGCCGCCTGGAACTGCTGCGGCGAACAGGCGTGCACGGCCCGGAAGGCACGACTGAATCCCGACAGGTGCGCGTAGCCGACGTTCTTGGCCACGGTCGTGGTCGGCACTCCGAGAGCCAGCTGCTCCCGGGCGACGGTCATCCGGGACAGCAACCGCCAGGTGGGCAACGAGGTGCCGGTCTCGGCGCGGAACACCCGGCGCAGCCATGCCGGATCGACTCCGAGCTGTTCCGCCCACGCCTCCAACGGCCGCTCGTCGCTGGGGTCACGGGCCATTCGGGCGGCCAGATCGCTTGCCGCAGAATGGTTCCGGGACGTCGCCTGCGCCGAGGCCGCGACGCTGGCGCGAGCCACGATGAGGTCGAACAACCTGGACGCATCGAAGCCGGCCGGACGGATCGGCGTATAGGTGGCCACCACCGTGTGCAGCAGCCAGGCCTCTTCCTCGGGGCCGAACCGCACCACACCGACGCCCCGGGTGCGCACCCGCACGTCCCGCGGCGACCGGAACCCGACCGGCAGCAACAACGACCCGGCCTCGACGTCCACCGTCACCCGGCGCCCGGCCGGCAGCACGACGGCGTCACCACGCTCGAGGGTCCGCACCCGGCCGGCGATCTCCACCTCGGCCCGGCCCCGGTACACCCAGACCGCGACGTGCGCGGCGTTCACCCGAGGCCAGGTTCCCCCGGCCGGAACCGGGGGCGGCGGCAGGCACAGCGACGGCGGCCCGGTCAGCACCCCCCTCCCGGACGGCGCCCGGTCACGGCTCATGGCCTGCCGCCGGTAGCTGGTCGGGGTCTGCCCGAAGTGCTCCCGGAAGGCCCGGGCGAACCCGCTCGGTGTCGTGTACCCGGTCTGATGCCCCACCCAGGAGACCGATCGGCCGTCGGCGAGGAAGGCCCGCGCCGCGGCCAGACGCACCGCCGTCCGCCATCTGCTCAACGGCAGCCCGGTCTCCTCGGCGAAGCGTCGCTGCAGGGTCCGCTCGCTGACCCCGACCTGCGCGGCGAGCTCGTGGGTGCTCGACGCGGTGGCCGGTGAACGCAGCAACAGGTGGGCGACCTGGAACGCCTCCGCCGAGCGCGGCATCGGCGGCATCCGCTCCACCCCGCCGGTCGATGCGGCCGCCGCCCCGGCCACCGCGCCACGCGCCCCGTCGACCGAGCCATGCACCCCGCCGACCGCGCCACGCGACCCGACCGCCGACTCGGAGCCGGCCGAGGCGACCACCTCGAGCAACGCCGCGGGTCGATCGGTGTCGCCCTTGAGATAGCCCAGGTTCTGGGCGAACTCGAACAGCAGCCGG
>DAIOVT010000427.1:0-3808 GCA_036758885.1 Kineosporiaceae bacterium | reverse complement strand
CATTCCGGCCGAACCGGCCAGTCCGGCGATCACGCCGACCGGGTCGAGTGCCGCCTCGGGGCCGAGCACCACCAGGGCCACCCCGATCACCCCGGCCGCACCCCAGGCCAGTCGCCAGGGAGAGAACGCCTCTCCGAGCACCCGCACCACGAGCAGCGCGACCAGGATCGGCTGGACGGCGCCGAGTGTGGCCGCGGCACCACCCGGAAGTCGTTGCGCGGCAAGGAACAACAGCGGGAAGAAGGCCCCGATGTTGAGCGTGCCCAGCAGCGCCGTCCGCCACCACCACCGGCCCCGGGGCAGGGTGCGTGTGATCGCCAGCGCGATGAGACCGGCCGGCAGGGAACGCATCAGCGCCGCGAAGAGCGGGTGACCGGCCGGCAGCAGTTCGGTGGTGACCAGATAGGTGGTGCCCCACACCGCCGGGGCGAGCGCGGTCAGGGCGGTGCGTCCGGCGGTACTCATGCGGCCAGCCTGAGCCCGATGGATCAATGAGTCCAACACATGTTTTTCATCGCATCCATCGACTGGCACGATGGTTGCCGTGGAGTTCCAGCAGTTGCGTTACGTCATCGCGGTCGCGGAGGAGGCCGGCTTCACCCGCGCCGCGCAGCGCTGTCACGTCGTCCAGTCGGCGCTGAGCCATCAGGTCAAGGCGCTGGAGACCGAGCTCGGCGTGCAGCTCTTCGCCCGCACCAGCCGCCGGGTCGAGCTGACCGCCGCCGGGCACGCCTTCCTGCCGCAGGCGCGGGCCAGTCTGGCGGCCGCGCAGCGGGCCGGCGAGGAGGCGGCCGCGGCCGTCGGTCAGGTGCGAGGCCGGTTGCGGCTCAGCGTGATTCCCACGGTGACCGCGCTCGACCTGCCCGCGCTGCTACGACGGTTCCGGACGGCGCACCCGCAGGCCCGGGTCGCCCTGCGGGTCGCGGCCAGCGAGGAGTCCGAGGCCGGCGTCGCCGACGGCAGCATCGACGTGGCGGTACTCGGCCTGCCGGCGAATCGCCGTCCCCAGGGTGTCGCCTCGCGGACGCTGGTCCGGGACCGGCTGGTCGCGGTGCTGGGCAGCGGGCACCGTCTCGCCGGCCGGCGGCGGCTGACGCTGGGTGACCTGGCCGGCGAGGAGTTCGCCGACTTCCCGGCCGGCACCGCCGGGCGTGCGCAGAGCGATCTGGCGTTCGCCGCCGCCGGGCTGCACCGCGACGTCACCTACGAGCTGACCTCGAGCGAACTGATGCTCGCCCTGGTCCGGGAGAACCTCGCGGTCACGTTGCTCGCCTCGCGGTTCGTGCCGGCCGATCCCGCCCTCGTGGCGATCCCGCTGACGAAGGGGCCGACCCGTACCGAGTACCTGGTCTGGAGCGACTTCAATCCCAGCGCCACGGTCGAGGCGTTCCTCGCGCTGCTCGATCCCGCGCCCAGGTGATCTCGTCGCCGCTGCGTCGTTCCCGGCCGGCATCCCGGGTGGTGTCGGATCAGCCGCCGGGTGGGGTGTGTCGGGAGGTCAGCGGGGAACGGCGGCCGCCAGCGCGGAGAGCGCTGCGGGGAAGCACTCCGCCGGTGGGGTGACCAGCCCGGCGCCGACCTGCCCGGTGCCGGCGACCTTGCCGGCCATACCGGTGTTGATCTGCGGAAGCACCCCGGTACGAACGACTTTGGTGACGTCGATGCCGGTCGGGGTGCCGGTGAAGCCGAGCACCGGGATCTGGTACATCGGGTGCTCGCCCTGGGTGATCTCGTGCATGCGACGGGTCGCGTTCAGGGCGAACTGCACATCGCCGCCGACGAACTTGACGATCGCCGGGGCGGCCGCCATGGCGAAACCGCCGATCCCGCCGGTCTCGGTGATCGCCGAGTCGCCGATGTCGGGGTTGGCGTCCTCGGGGCCGTAGTCGCCGAGGAACAGACCCTCAGGGGTGTTGGCCGGGCCGGTGAACCAGCGGTCACCGGTGCCCGAGACCCTGATCCCGAAATCGGTTCCGTTGCGGGCCATCGTGGTCAGCAGCGTCGAGCCCGCGATGCCCTCGGCGGCCCGGGTGGCCAGCTTGCAGGCGGGCATGCCCAGGTTCAGGAAGAAGTGCTCGTTGGCACCGGAGAAGCGCACCGCCTCGGCGACGTCGGCGGGCGAGGCGTCCGCGGTGATCATGCCGGGCAGCAGTTCGCGCAGCAGCATCAGCGAACCGGCCCGGTTGCGGTTGTGCCCCTCGTCGCCCATCTGCAGCATCTGGGCGATGATCGACCTGATGTCGATCGGCCCGGTCGAGCGCACCGCCTGGCTCAGGATCGGGCCCAGCACGTTCGTCATCCAGTGCAGGCGCTCGATCACCTCGGGGCCGAAGGCCCCGTACCGCAACACCTTTCCCAGGCCCTCGTTGAGCGAGCACCAGGAATCGTTGCCGTGCACCTCGTCGCGCAGCGCGTAGACCCACATCGACGCGGAGACCACCCCGGCCATCGGGCCGACCGCGCCCAGGTGGTGGCACGGCTCGAGGGTGAAGGCACCGGCGGCGAGCTGCTGCTCGGCCTGCTCGGCGGTCTCGGCCAGCCCCTCGAACAGCACGGCGCCGATCAGCGCGCCGCGCATCGGGCCGGAGGTGCGATCCCACTCCAGCGGTGGCCCGGCGTGCAGGAAGGTGCCCCGGTCCAGGCCGAGCGCCGAGGCGGCCGGCACGACGTCGACCAGCTCGGCCTTGGCCGCGGTCATCCGGGCGAACGCCAGCTCGTTCGCCGCGACCCGGCGGCGGTCGGCCAGCACCACGGCCAGGTCCTGCTCGGTGCCCGGTGCCGGCGGCGTCCAGGCGGCGGGCAGCACCGTGACCGCCTGGTCGGCAAGGGCATCGGCGAACAGGGCCACCCCGGACGTCGCCACCACCGGCTCGGTCTGCAACAGGCCACGCAGCGGCCGGCCGGTCGTCTGGTCGGTCATCGGGAACCCTCCAGCAGGTCGAGCGCGTGCCGGGTGGCCGCGCTGTTGGAAAGGAACACCGACGCGCCCGCGTCGGCGAGCAGCTGCTCGGCGGCGTCCCGGCGTTGCGGGTCGGCGTCGGTGCCGATCAGTGAGATCACCACCGGCAACTGCCGGCCATGCTGCGCCGCAACGGATTTCGCCGTGCTGATCGCCTCGGCGAGCTCGTCGGCGGGGTCGGGATGAGCGCCGTGGCCGAGCACCAGGTCGAGCAGCAGCGCACCGCAGTTCGGATCGGCACCCTGCGCGGCGATCGCCTCCAGGCGCAGCGTCGGGTCGATCATCGGGTGCGCCCGGCCCCGGGTCATCTCGTCGTCACCGAAGTCGATGACCAGGTGCCCCTCCCGCTGCTGCCCCGAGGCGGAACCGCCGACCCGCAGCGCCGGGTCGTGGGCGATGTTGCTGTGTACTGGGCCGAGGCGCTGTTCGGCGATGAAGACGGCCTCGTCGGCCAGGGTGCCGCCGCAGAAGAGCCCCCGCAGTCCGGCGCCGAGGGTGCCGGACGCTTCCGTCGCGATGCGTTGCGGCCACACGGGTTCCGGTGTTCCCTCGCTGAGGAGGGCATCGACCACCGCGGTGGTCAGGTCGGCGCGTCCGGCCCCGAGAATGGCCCAGTGCACGGTCAGGCCCAGGTCGCCGGCGTACCGGGAGATCTCGGCGAGCACCGCGTCGTCCGGCGGTTTGGAGACCACGATCACCGACTCGGTGACCGGGTCGTCGGCGAGGGCCCGCAGAGCCTGCCGGGTGGCCCGGCCGGCGACAGCGGCGGAGAGGTCGCGTCCACCGACGCCGAGACAGTGACTGATGCCGACGCCCGCGGCGTCCAACAAGCACATCACCTGCTGCGCA
>DAIOVT010000426.1:0-3812 GCA_036758885.1 Kineosporiaceae bacterium | reverse complement strand
CGACCCCGCCACCGGATGAGATGCCGAACCCAACCCGGTCGTGCTGGTCCGGGCGGTGTCGACGCGCTCGTCGGCCAGGTAGGTCGTGGTCGTCGTCCGTGTCACCACTCCACCACCACCACCGCCGCCGCCGCCCGAGCACGCTCCGTCACATGTAGTAGCAGTCAGCCACCTGGCGCGATCGTTCACGGCCCACGTAGGCCCGTCAACACACCACCGCCCCCATTACCCGGAAATCAGCCGTTCGACCGGAACAAGGGAAGGGGCGGTCTGGTCACCCGGTCTGTCCCGTTGGCGTCGATGCGTCCGCCGGCACCGTTACGGTGTCTGACCGTGGTGCTGCACGTGATCGGGATCGGCGCGGACGGGTGGTCCGGGCTGGCTCTGCGTTCCCGGATCCTGATCGAGAGCGCCACCACGGTGCTCGGCTCTCCCCGCCAACTTGCGTTGCTGCCCGACAACCCGGCGCAGACCCGGCGGGCCTGGCCCTCCCCGCTGCGCGAGGCGTTGCCCGCACTGCTGAGCGAGTTCGAGCCGAACTCAGGTCAGGTCGTCGCGCT
This sequence comes from Kineosporiaceae bacterium, assembly GCA_036758885.1. Taxonomy (GTDB): domain Bacteria; phylum Actinomycetota; class Actinomycetes; order Actinomycetales; family Kineosporiaceae; genus DAIOVT01. The sequence goes on along the minus strand of DAIOVT010000426.1, from coordinate 3,252 downwards.
GGCGTCGGGCGACCCGCTGCTCGCCGGCATCGGCTCCACCCTGATCGAACTGCTCGGCCCCGACCGGGTCGTGGTCGTCCCGGCGCTCTCGTCGACCACCCTGGCCCGGGCCCGGATGGGCTGGTCCGCGGAGTCGGCCGAGGTGATCCGCGACCCCGCGACCCTGCCCCGGCATCTCGCCCCAGGACGTCGCATCCTGCTGCTCTCCACCGATGCGGACACCCCTGAGCTCGTGGCGAAAACCTTGTGCGAGAACAACTTCGGCGACAGCGTGATGACGGTGCTGGCCGATCTCGGCGCAGCCTCCGAGCATCGCCGCAGCGTTCCGGCGCACGACTGGCAGGGCCCCGGTCCGGCGCTGCACGTGCTCGCCGTCGAGTGCCGGGGCGGCCCAGGGCTCGGCCTGACCGCCGGTCTGCCGGACGACGCCTACGAACACGACGGCCAGCTCACCAAACGCGACCTGCGCGCCGGGGCGCTGGCCAGGTTGGCGCCGCAACCCGGTCAACTGCTCTGGGACGTCGGCGCCGGCGCGGGCTCGATCGGCATCGAATGGATGCGCGCTCATTCGAGTTGCCGGGCCGTGGCGATCGAACGCTCCCCCGAGCGGGCCGCTCGGATCACCCGCAACGCCGCGCGGCTCGGCGTCCCGGCACTGCGAGTGGTCACCGGAGCGGCCCCGCAGGCCCTGGCCGACCTGCCCCACCCGGACGCCGTGTTCGTCGGTGGTGGTCTCGGCGTCCCGGGTGTGCTCGACGCCTGCTGGGAGGCCCTCGCCCCCGGCGGCCGGCTGGTCGCGCACGCGGTGACCCTCGAGTCGGAGGCCGAACTGGTGCGACGGTACGCAGTGCACGGTGGCGAACTGACCCGGATCGGCGTCGAACACGCCGCGCCGCTGGGCTCACTCACCGCCTGGATGCCGGCCCGGGCGATCACCTCGTGGTCGGTCACCAAACCTGCCCGTGATCATGCAGAACTGCACGCACGTGAGGGGGACACACCGTGACCGTGCACTTCGTGGGGGCCGGCCCCGGTGCGGCCGACCTGATCACCGTGCGTGCCCAGCGTCTGCTGGCCGCCACCGATCTCTGTCTGTACCCGGGCACCTACATCGACCGTGCGGTGCTGGACCACTGCGCTCCCGGAACCCAGCTGGTGGACACTCAGGATCTCGACCTGCCGACCATCATTGAGACCCTGGTCGATGCCCACCGGCAGGGGATGGACGTCGTCCGGCTCACCTCGGGCGATCCCTCGCTCTACTCGGCGCTGCACGAGCAGACCCGCCGGCTGGACGCCGCGCAGGTGTCCTGGGACGTCGTCCCCGGGGTGCCCGCGTACGCGGCCGCGGCCGCGCGGATCGGCGCCGAGCTCACCGTTCCCGAGGTCGCCCAGTCGGTGGTGCTGACCCGCACCCAGGCCCGCTCGACGGTGATGCCGGCCGGCGAGAAGCTGGCCGCTTTCGCCTCCACCGGAAGCACTCTGGTGCTGCACCTGGCGATCACCCGCACCCGGGAGCTGGTCGCCGAACTGAGCGAGTTCTATCCCCCGCAGACCCCGGTCGTCGTGGTGTTCCGGGCGTCCCAGCCGAGCGAGCTGGTGCTCCGCGGAACCCTGAGCGACATCGCCGACCAGGTAGAGGCCGCCGGTCTGCGCCAGGCGGCCGTGATCATTCTCGGGCCGGCGCTGGCGGCGTCCGGGGGCGGCGAGTCGTTCCTCTACGACGCCGCCCGCGACCGCAGCAGCAAGCGCCCGGACCGAACCTCCTGACGCCGCTCGCGCCGACACGGGTCGACCGGGCTGATGTGAAAGACTTGCCCGCGCCATTGGTTTGCCGCACCGGCCAGGTGTGGCATCGCAAGAGGGAACCCGGTGAGAATCCGGGACTGCCCCGCAGCGGTATGCGGAAACGACCGCCGGCAACAGCACTGGGCACCCGCCTGGGAAGCGCCGGCCAGTAGGCCCGAGCACGTCGTCCGCGAGTCCGAAGACCTGCCAATCGCACCACGCCCACCGCGTGGTGGTCTGCGGCTCTCGTGGGAGGGGCTCGCCGGACGAGATACCGCATGCCGCAACGGTTTGTGGTTGCTCTCCCGAGTCGCAGGCTCCGTCAACGAGCTCGCGAGGGATGAGCAGCATGAACGACAGACAGCAAGATCGACGGCCCGATCGGCAGGCCGCTCGGCAGCCGATCGGCAGCACAGCACTGGGATACCCGCGAATCGGCCGGGACCGGGAGCTGAAGACCGCGCTCGAGAGCTACTGGGCTGGCCGGATCGACGGCCCGGCGCTCGACCGGGTCGGCGCCGAGGTGCGCCGGGACGCATTGAGCACCATGGCCGCGGCCGGGCTCGACTCGGTTCCGGTGAACACCTTCAGCTGGTACGACCAGGTGCTCGACACGATGGTGGCCACCGGCGCGATCCCACCCCGTTACGCCGCGGTCAGCGGGACGCACACCCTGGCCGGGTTCGATGCCGACCGGTACTTCGCACTCGCCCGGGGCACGGCGCAGGTCGCTCCGCTGGAGATGACCAAGTGGTTCGACACCAACTACCACTACCTGGTGCCCGAGATCGGCCCGGACACCGTCTTCGCGGCGGCGCCCGCCAAGCCGGTGCTCGAGACGACCGAGGCCGCCGCGCTGGGCGTGGTGCCGCGGCCGGTGCTGGTCGGCCCGTACACGTTCCTGGCCCTGGCCAAGAACGCGGACGGCGCCCCCGACGCCTTCGAACCGCTGCACCGGCTGGACGATCTGATCGAGGTCTATGCCGAACTGCTCACCGCACTCGCCGACGCCGGAGCCGGATGGGTGCAACTCGACGAACCGGCACTGGTCGCCGACCTGGACGCCGCGCACACCACCGCAGTAGGGACCGCTTACCGTCGCCTGGCGCAGACGCCGAAGCGTCCGGCGATACTCGTCACCACCCCGTTCGGAGACCCGGTCGAGGCGCTGCCCGAACTCCTCGCCTCGGGTGTCGAGGGCATCGCACTGGACCTGATCCGCGGCCCGCAAGCCGTTGCCGTGCAAGACATCCCGGGTATCGAGGCGGTCACCCTCGTGCTCGGCGCGGTCGACGGACGCAACATCTGGCGCACCGACCTGGACGCCGCCCTCACCTCCTTGCGGGCCTGGGACGGTATCGGCGCCGCAGCATCGGTGGCGACCAGTTGCTCGCTGCTGCACGTGCCGCACGACGCCGAACGCGAGAGCGACCTGGATCCGGCGCTGCGCAGCAACCTGGCCTT
>DAIOVT010000425.1:0-3830 GCA_036758885.1 Kineosporiaceae bacterium | reverse complement strand
GGGACCGGCTCAGTAGGCGCCGCGGCTGACCAGCACTGCCGACACGGTGCGGAAGATGATCCGCAGGTCCAGCAGCAGCGACCAGTTCTCCACGTACCCGAGATCCAGCCGCACCGATTCCTCCCAGGTGAGGTCGGAGCGTCCGGAGACCTGCCACAGACCCGTGATCCCGGGCTTCACCTTGAGCCGGCGGCGCACCGTCGCGTCGTAGGTCTCTGCCTCGCGGGGCAGCGGTGGCCGCGGTCCGACCAGCGACATGTCGCCGCGAACCACGTCGAACAGCTGCGGCAGCTCGTCGAGCGACAACCGCCGGATCACCCGGCCGACCGAGGTGACCCGCGGATCGTCGCGCATCTTGAACATCGGCCCGGCACCGTGCTGGTTCAGGTGCGCGATCTCGGCCAGCCGCTGATCGGCGTCGACGAACATGCTGCGGAACTTGGTCATCCGGAACGGCTCGTCCCCCTTGCCGATCCGTTGCTGGCGCAACAGCACCGGCCCCGGTGAGGAGACCGCGACGGCGATCGCGACCGCCAGCAGCACCGGGCTCAGCACCACGATGCCGACCGAGGCCAGCAACAGGTCGAAGCCGCGTTTGATCACCCGGCGCAGACCGGTGAACTCGGGTTCGTCGACATGCAGCAGGGGCACCCCGGCCACGGTGCGCAGATGCATCCGGGGGGTGTCCACCTCGGTGATCCGGGGGGCGACCAAGAGCTGGTAGCCGCTGCCCTCGAGGTCCCAGGAGAGCCGGCGCAGATCCTCCTCGCTCATCTCCGACCAGGCGGTGAGCAGGATGCTGTCGGCGAAGTGCCGCCGCGCCACCGAACCGACCTCGTGCGGGGCGCCGCCCACCGGCACCCCGGCGATCTCGGCACCGGAGGCCCGCTCGACACACGCGGCCACCACATCGATACCACTGCTCGGCTCGCGCCGGAGCCGGGTGATCATCTCGTCCACCGAGCGCTCCAGGCCGATAACCACGACGCGCTGCTGACACAGCCCGGCGCGCCGGGCGGCGAACAGCACCTGGCGCAGCACCACGTGCCAGAGCAGTGCCGCGCACAGCGCCAGCGGCGTACCGATCAGCACCAATCCCCGCGAACCGCTCTGCGCCGCGAAGGCCAGGGTGCTCACCGCGGCCAGGAACACCGTCGCCGCGGCCGCCAGCCGGCGGAACTCCTCCGGCCCGGAGCCGACGAAACGATGTTCGTAGACCCGGCCCAGCACCAGCGTGGCGACGAAGAGCGGAGCGAAGGCGATCAGCTGCCACAGCGGCGAGCGGTCCGCGGGCAGCATCGTGCCGAGCAGACCGGCCAGACCGGCCAGGGACAGGTCACCGATGACCAGCAGCACCGTGTAGACCCGTCGCCAGCGCGGGCTGATCCGCCGCCGGGCGACATAGTTCCTCGGGTCCCGGGGACCGTCCGGGGCAGCGCCGCGATCCTGGACGACGGCGAACTGGCGGCGCTCCTGGAAGGCCCGGTCCACCTCCCGGACGGCGCGCAGCTTGGCCCCCAACGGGCCGCTCGGATCGCCGGACGTAGCCGGACGCGGGGCCGGGATACCGGACGGCTGTTCGGAGTCGAGCGGCCCGGTGGCCCATTGCTCGTCAACCGTCACCGCCGGTCACCTCCGCCCGTCTCGCCCAGAACTCACCCAGAAAATCACCCGGGATCCGGCCGCAAAAGACGACCGACCCCTCCGTCAACGGTCGGTCGACGGAGGGGTCGGCTTGAGCTTTGTTCAGTTGCCGGTGAGCTTCTCCCGCAGAGCGGCGAGCGCCTCGTCGGAGGCCAGCGTGCCCTCGGCGGCCGGAGCGTTCGAGGAGTACGTGGACGGCGCCTCGCCGGCCTCGGTGCGTGCCTCGGCGTCGGCCTTGGCGGCGTCCTCGATCTGCTTGCGGTGCGCCTCGTAGCGGGCGTGGGCCTCGGCGTACTGCCGCTCCCACTCCTCGCGCTGGGTGTCGTACCCGTCCAGCCACTCGTTGGTCTCGGGGTCGAAGCCCTCGGGGTACTTGTAGTTGCCGGCCTCGTCGTACTCGGCGGCCATGCCGTACAGCGACGGGTCGAACTCTTCACCCGTCTCGCCGGCGGCGGCCTCGTTGGCCTGCTTGAGCGAGAGCGAGATCCGGCGCCGCTCCAGGTCGATGTCGATCACCTTGACGAAGATCGAGTCGTTGACCTGGACGACCTGCTCGGGGATCTCCACGTGGCGCTCGGCCAGCTCGGAGATGTGCACCAGACCCTCGATGCCCTCGTCCACCCGGACGAACGCGCCGAACGGCACCAGCTTGGTGACCTTGCCGGGCACGACCTGACCGATGGCGTGGGTACGGGCGAACTGCTGCCACGGGTCTTCCTGGGTCGCCTTCAGCGACAGCGAGACGCGCTCGCGGTCCATGTCGACGTCGAGAACCTCGACGGTGACCTCCTGACCGACCTCGACGACCTCACCCGGGTGGTCGATGTGCTTCCAGGAGAGCTCGGAGACGTGCACCAGACCGTCGACCCCACCGAGGTCGACGAAGGCGCCGAAGTTGACGATCGAGGAGACCACACCGGAGCGGACCTGGCCCTTCTGCAGGGTCTGCAGGAAGGTCTGGCGCACCTCGGACTGAGTCTGCTCGAGCCAGGCACGGCGGGACAGGACCACGTTGTTGCGGTTCTTGTCCAGCTCGATGATCTTGGCCTCGATCTGCTTGCCGACGTACGGCTGCAGGTCGCGGACCCGGCGCATCTCGACCAGGGAGGCCGGCAGGAAGCCGCGCAGACCGATGTCGAGGATCAGGCCACCCTTGACCACCTCGATGACGGTGCCGGTGACGATGCCGTCCTCTTCCTTGATCTTTTCGATCGTGCCCCAGGCGCGCTCGTACTGAGCCCGCTTCTTGGACAGGATCAGGCGACCCTCCTTGTCCTCCTTCTGCAGGACCAGGGCCTCGACCTCGTCACCGACGCTGACGACCTCACTGGGGTCGACGTCGTGCTTGATCGAGAGTTCACGGGAGGGGATCACGCCCTCGGTCTTGTAACCGATGTCGAGGAGCACCTCGTCGCGGTCGACCTTGACGATCGTTCCGGAGACGATGTCTCCGTCGTTGAAGTACTTGATGGTCTCGTCGATGGCGGCGAGGAAGTCCTCTGCCGTACCGATGTCATTGACAGCGACCTGAGGTGTGGCGGGCTTGGCCAAGTCTGTTCCCGGAAGGGTGTGGCTCATCGTCGGGCTGGTGGTCATGTAGGAGGGGCTCCGTTGCGGACAGAGATCGATGGGTGGACGGGACGGCGCGGGTGTGCGGTCCAGCAGGCCCCCGTCGGTGGCGTGCCGCCAGCACTTGAGCTGAACGTTCCGGCCAGTCGGTCAAGGACGATCACAAGTCCGCGCACTGACACCTGCAACAACGGCACCCCACGACTGATTCCGTGTGATTCCGTGCACACGCGTGCGCCGGGTCAACCCTATCCCTGCCCGGGGGGCCGGTCAAAGAACCCCGGAGGGGGTCAGTGCCCCGCCTCGTGCCAGGACGCACCGACGCCCACCGAGACATCCAGCGGCACCGAGAGCTCGGCCGCACCGGCCATCGCCGCGCGAACCTGTTCCTCCACCGCGTCCTGCTCCCCCGCGGACACCTCGAGCACCAGTTCGTCGTGCACCTGCAACAACATCCGGCTGCCCAGTCTCTGCTCGGTCAGCCGCTTGTCCAGGTCGAGCATCGCGACCTTGATGATGTCCGCGGCGCTGCCCTGGATCGGCGCGTTCAGCGCCATCCGCTCGGCCATCTCCCGGCGCTGTCGGTTGTCGCTGGTCAGATCGGGCAGGTAGCGGCG
>DAIOVT010000424.1:0-3831 GCA_036758885.1 Kineosporiaceae bacterium | reverse complement strand
TCCAGCACAACCCGATTGGCCAGCGCCGCCGTGATGTCGGCGTGGTCGAACGGTGGTGACACCTCGACCACGTCGATACCGCAGACCGGCAGTTCGAGACAGATCCGCCGGACCGCGTCGAGCAACTGCCGGGAGGACAGGCCCCCCGGTTCGGGCGTTCCGGTGCCGGGGGCGTGGCCCGGATCGCAGACGTCGATGTCGACCGAGAGGAAGACCCCCTCGCACTCGTCGGTCGCGATGCCGAACGCCTCGGTCAGGCACTCGTTGAAACCGCGGTGCACGATCTCGGTCATCTCGTAGGAGCGCATGCCCTGCGCGGCCATCCAGTCCAGCGTCTCCGGCCCGGGCCAGTAGCCGCGAAGTCCCATCTGCAGGAAGCGATCCCCGCGCAGCGCGCCCGACTCGATCAGCCGGCGCATCGGCTGACCGTGCCCCCACAACGAGCCGAACTCGATGTCGCCGGTGTCGGCGTGCGCGTCGAAGTGGATCATCGAGACCCGGCCGTGGCCGATCACGTTGGCGCACCCCTTGGCGTCCGGGTACGCGATCGAGTGGTCACCACCCAGCGAGACCGGCAGCGCGCCGGACTCGACCACCTTCTGCACCGCCGCCTCGAGTTTCGGCATCGACGTCTCGATGTCGCCCGAGTACAGCTCGAGATCGCCTGCGTCGTAGACCTTCAGGTCCTTCAGCGCGTCGGTGCGCAACGCCAGCGAGGGCCGGGACCCGTCGTGCGGCAGGTAGTCGGTGGCCCGGATCGCCTGCGGACCGAACCGGGCCCCGGAACGGTAGGACGTGCCGCCGTCGAACGGTGCACCGATGATCACGACGTCGGCGTCGGCGTAGCTCTCCGGCTCGTCGAGGTCGCAGGGGGGCACACCGAGGAAGGTGAAGTCCGGCCCGTAGAGGTTTCCGATCCGGCTCATTCGGCTCCTTCACTCGTGCCGGCGACGCTGCCGGCGATCGATGGCTCGTTCTTCGCGGCGGGCAGGGTCTCGCCGCGGAAGAAGGCCGGTGACTTGGCCCGCATGTAGGCCATGAACGCCAGCCCGATGACGATCAGGCCGAGTCCGAGCACCAGCACCAGACCGACCCCGCCCACGCTGGCCCCGCTGCCGTAGCCCGGGTCGGCGCTGTCCCGCAGCGTGATGCACAGGACGACGAACAACCCCAGCCCGCCGAGCAGCGGGAAGAGGAACTTGAAGATGATGTTGCTGAAGCTGGTGAACAGGTCGTTGCGGAAGAACCAGATGCACCCGAAGGCGGTCAGCCCGTAGTAGAAGCAGATCATGATGCCCAGCGACAGGATGGTGTCGGTGAGCACCCGTTCGCTGAGCGCCGTCATCACGGTGTAGAAGATGGCGGCGCCGGCACCCGCGGCCAGGGTGCCGATGTACGGGGTCATGTTGCGTGGGTGGATGCGTCCGAACGCCTCGGGGATGGCCTTGTAGCGGGCCATGCCGAGCAGGGTGCGCGAGGTCGGCAGGAACGTGGTGATCAGGCTCGCCGCCGAGGAGCACAACACCGCCAGGAACAGGGCCAGGTCGAGCGGATGACCCAGGATCGGCTGGGCGAGATGGCCGAACACGTTGTCGGACACCTCGGGGTTGGCCAGACCCAACCCGCTGTCGCCGAGACCGGCGAACATCTGCGTCGCCACGGCGACCAGCAGATAGGTGAGCAGGATCGAGATGACGCACAGCAACGCCGCCCGGCCGGGACCGGCGTCGCTGTTCTTCGACTCCTCGTTGACCGTCAGCGCGGTGTCCCAGCCCCAGAAGGCGAAGATCGACCCGGAGAGCCCGGCGATGAATGCCGACAGGGTCAGTCCGGAGGGGCTGAACCAGGACCAGCTGAAGGCCAGCCCCACACCCGAGCTGTTGTGCTTCGCGATCGCCATCACCACGAAGATGGCCAGCATCACCAACTGGAAGCTGACCAGCACCAGCTGCACCTTCTCGGTGGCGTCGATGCCCCGGTAGGCGATGTAGGTGGCGATCGCCAGGAACACCAGACAGGTCGCCACGTTGATCGCCCGGTTGTGCCACAGGTCGCTCAGCTCGGGATTGCTGAACGCACTGCCCAGGAACTGGTACAGGAACTGCACCGCCACCCCGGCCAGGTTGGACAGCACGATGATCGTGGCGAGCACCGCGGCCCAGCCGCCGATCCAGCCGATGTAGGGCCCGAACGCCTTGCTGGTCCAGGTGAACGAGGTGCCGCAGTCGGGCAGCACCTTGTTGAACTCCTGGTAGGCGTAGGCGGCGAAGAACATCGGAAGGAAGCCCGCGATGATCACCACCGGCATCTTCTCGCCGACGCTGGTGGCGAGGATGCCCAACGTGGCGGTCAGCGCGTAAGCCGGTGCCACGGAGGAGATCCCGAGCATCGTGCCGCCGATCAGACCGACGGAATCGTGCTTGAGCTCGGACTCCTCCGTGACCTGGGCAGGACTGGACGACATGGCGCGACCTCCCTAGCTGGTGACGAGCGGCAGGTGCTGCGGTGATCGGGGCGACGCGGTGCTCAGGTGTGGCAGTGCCCCTGGCCCGAGGTGGGCGGTGCGTCCATCGACGGGTTGGCGTCGAAGAACCCGAACGGCTTGAGCCAGAACGAGACCGTGTCCGCCGGCATGATCGGCCAGTCCTCGACACGGGTGATGTGATGGACGCCGAACACGTACCAGAGCACGACGTCGGTGTTCACCAGCGGGGCGTCGTCCTTGATCCAGTTCGAGACGCCGCCGCGGCGCCGCTCCAGAGCGCCCAGCGTCTCCCCGCTGGACTGCGTTGGGTAGTCGCCCGCCGGCCAGCGCTCGTCGTCGTCGTAGGCGGTGACCCAGAGCTGGTGGCCGATGATCGGCGCCCGCTGGTAGACCGGCGAGGCCGGGTCCATCATCGGCGGGATCGCCGCTCCCGGAACGAGTTTGTACCCGGTCGGACCACCGTGGGCGTTGGTCTTGTTCGGGTTGATCACCTTCCAGGCCCGCTGCGTCGACCATTCGAAGTCGCGTGCCGAGTCCTTCTCCGAGGCGATCGGCGTGGCCACCGTGCTCAGCGCCAGGCCGTACGGGTTGTCCGGCCCGATCGGGTCGGCCACCGAGTCGACCTCGACCACGGTGTTCTCGCCGCCGTCGATGTCCATGTCCAGCTTGGCGATCAGGAAGTGCTGGTGGAACGGCGCGAAGGTGCGGGTGTCGACGACGGTGCCGCTGGAGACGGTGTCGCCGTCCTTCTCCATGGGCGTGGTCACCATCAGACCGGTGGCCCGCACCTCGCACTCGATGTTGCCGTCCTGGTAGAAGCGCCAGTAGATGAGGTACTCGTAGTTCGCCACGGTCGCGTGGCAGGAGACCACCATCCGGCGCATCCGGCGCACCTGTGCGCCGTTGTCGGCGTCGACGTGCTTCCAGAGGACGGCGTTGTCCTCCTCGTGCAGGCAGATCGCCTGCTTGATGGTCTGCGGCTCGCCCTTGGCGTCGGGCACGATCGCGTCCAGGTAGACGATCTCGCCCAGACAGTCACAACCCAGCTCGAGCGAGGTGGTCATGTAGCCCAGACCCCACTCGCCGATGTCGAAGGCGGTGCGCCGGTAGTGGTCGAAGCTGGCGTCGCGGTACGGCACCACCATCTCGGCGAAGGACATCCGGTAGGCGATGTCGCGCTTGGTGCCCTTGTCGTCGAAGGCGACCTGGTAGATCACCGGGCCCTCGCGGAAGTTGAAGCCCAGTCGCATCGACCAGTTCTGCCAGCGCAGTTCGCCGCCCTCGACGGTGAACGAGACGCCCTCGGGCTGGGTGATCTCCAGCGGCTTGAGGTCGCTGCGCGGGGT
>DAIOVT010000423.1:0-3832 GCA_036758885.1 Kineosporiaceae bacterium | reverse complement strand
GCCAACTTCCGCGAGGGCCTGACCGTGGTGGAGTTCTTCATCTCCACCCACGGTGCTCGTAAGGGTCTGGCCGACACCGCGCTGCGTACCGCCGACTCGGGGTACCTGACCCGTCGTCTGGTGGACGTCGCGCAGGACGTGATCATCCGCGAGGAGGACTGCGGTACCGAGCGCGGTCTGCCGATGCCGATCGCCGTCCGCAACGAGGACGGCTCCCTGAGCCGCCACGACGACGTCGAGACCAGCGTGTACGCACGCTCCTCGGCCCAGGACGTGGTGGTCGACGGGCAGGTCGTGGTCGCGGCCGGCACCGACCTCGGCGATGTGATCATCGATGACCTGGTCTCCCGGGGCGTCGAGGAGATCAAGGTCCGTTCGGTGCTCACCTGTGAGTCCAAGGTCGGCACCTGCGCCATGTGCTACGGGCGCAGCCTGGCCGCGGGCAAGCTGGTCGACATCGGTGAGGCGGTCGGCATCATCGCCGCCCAGTCGATCGGTGAGCCGGGTACCCAGCTGACCATGCGGACCTTCCACACCGGTGGTGTGGCCGCCGACGGTGGTGACATCACCCATGGTCTGCCGCGTGTCACCGAGCTCTTCGAGGCGCGTACCCCGAAGGGCAACGCTCCGATCTCGGAGGCCGCCGGCCGGGTCACCATCGAGGACACCGACCGCACCCGCAAGCTCGTGGTCACCCCGGACGACGGCTCCGAGGAGGTCGCCTACCCGATCAGCAAGCGGTCCCGCCTGCTGATCGAGGACGGCGCCCACGTCGAGGTCGGGCAGAAGCTGGTGCAGGGCGCGGTCGACCCCAAGCAGGTGCTGCGCATCCTCGGGCCGCGTGCGGTCCAGGTGCACCTGGTCGACGAGGTGCAGCTGGTCTACCGCAGCCAGGGTGTGTCGATCCATGACAAGCACATCGAGGTGATCGTCCGGCAGATGCTGAAGCGGGTCACCATCATCGAGTCCGGGGACGCGGAACTGCTGCCCGGCGAGATGGTCGAGCGGACGCGCTTCGAGTCCGAGAACCGGCGGGTGCTCGCCGACGGCGGGCAGCCGGCCTCCGGCCGTCCCGACCTGCTCGGCATCACCAAGGCCTCGCTGGCGACCGAGTCGTGGCTCTCGGCGGCCTCCTTCCAGGAGACCACCCGGGTGCTCACCGACGCGGCGATCAACGGCAAGAGCGACCCGCTGCTGGGCCTCAAGGAGAACGTGATCATCGGCAAGCTGATCCCGGCCGGTACGGGCCTGCCCCGCTACCGCAACATCCGGGTGGAGCCGACCGAGGAGGCGCGCTCGGCGATGTTCGCGATGCCGGGTTACGAAGAGGTCGACTACGGCCACTTCGGTCTCGGCAGCGGTGCCGCCGTGCCGCTGGAGGAGTTCGACCTCGGTCGTTACGACCGTTGATCGTGCACTGCTTCAGGCACTGATCACGCACTGATCGAGACATCACCGACGCAGGCCCCGGGCATCGCCCGGGGCCTGCGTCGTTCGGTCGTGCCTCAGCCGAGGATCCCGTAGCTCTTGATCTTCCGGTAGAGGCTCGATCGCGACATCCCCAGGTGGGCGGCGGCGGCGACCCGGTTGCCGCGGTGCTCGGTGAGCGCGGTGACGATGGCGTCGCGTTCGGCCTCGGCGATCGGGGTGAGCGCGCGCCGTCCGAGGGCCTGGCAGTAACCGGGCAGGTCCTGCGCCTGGATCTCGCCGACCGGACGGCGCTGCAGCGCGTGCACCAGGGCGTCGCGGAGCTGGGAGACGTTGCGCGGCCAGCTGTACCGGGCGATCACGCGTTCGGCGTCCGGGCTGAGCCGAACCCTGCGGTCGGGCGCGATCTCCTGCAGCAGGGCGGCGGTCACCGGGCGCAGGTCGGCCGAACGCAGCCGCAGCGGCGGCACGGTGATGGCGACCTCGAAGTGGCTCAGCAGCGACTGGAACGGCAGATCGCTGGAGAGCGAGGAGTCGGACAGGGTCGCGGTGAACCAGACCGGGCCCTCGCACCGGGCGACGACCGAGAAGAACGACGAGAGCCGTTCCACGGCACCGGTACTGGCCTGGTCGATGTTGCGCACGATGTGCAGCGTGGGCTCCTGCCCGAGGTGCAGCAGCGGCTCGATGTCGCCCTCGGCCCTGCCCTGGAAGTCGAGCTGCGAGGCGTCGACGCAGACGCTGTGCGCCCCGGGGTAGAGCCCGTGGAAGACCTCGGCGACCAGGGTGAACTTGCCGCTTCCGGTCTCGCCCATCACCACCGCCGGACGCTGCCGCTCCAGCGCCTCACGCAGTTCGGCGCAGGCCCTGACCCAGGCCGGCGCCTTGCCGCCGGCGATCTGCCGGGGCGGGCGGTGCAGGTCGTCGACGAGTTCGGACGTCCGTTGCGTGGCGACCGCGACGGGGGGCAGCACCCGCTCGGCGAACTCGAGGTCGCGGGCCACGTTCTCGGGACTGTTCTGTTGGGTCACCACGTCCGCGATCACCACCAGCCCGGCGAGCTGGGAGCCGACCAGGATCCGGGTGCCACGCATGTGCACGGTCCGCTCGCCGGAGAGCACCAGGGTGTCCCGCACCCGGTCGCGGTTGCGCATCAGGAACATCGCGTGCTCGCGAATGGTGTCCTGGTCCTTGCTGTCGAACAGGGCCTGGGCCAGGTTGTTCGCCATGAACACCGAGTCGCCGAAGGCGAGGACGGCGCGCCGGGCGGCCTTGCCTGCGAAGTGCAGGTAGGTCTCGAAGATCGCCCGCTGGGCCTGGCTGCGATCCATCAGCAGGTTCCGGCTGATGTCCTTGGCCGCACTGCGGACCAGGGCGTGCATGACCGGGCTCCAGGTGTGGCTGAGCGAGGAGATGTCCAGCACCCCCTCGACCCGCCCGGTGACCGGGTCGATGATCGGGGCCCCGGTGCAGGCGAAGGGCTGCAGCGGTTCGGTGAAGTGCTCCGGCCCCACCACACTGACCGGCTGGCCGGCCTCGAAAACGGTTCCGATCCCATTCGTCCCCATCATCGACTCGGAGTAGTCGAAGCCCGGGGCGAGGTCGACGCGGTCGAGCAGCCGCCCCACCGGTACCGAGGAGTCGATCCGGCGTAGTACCCGGGCCCGGCTGTCGGTCAACGCGATGACGATCGGCAGGTCGACGGTGTCGAGAGTGAGCTGTTCCAGCACCGGGTGCGCACACCTGGCCAGTAGGGACCCGGTGTCGATCTCGCCGAAGTCGCTCTGCCCCCGGCCGGTGTCCACCCCGGCCGCCTGGCTGCGTTCCCAGGACGCCGCGACCAGGTCAGGTACGCCGGCGGCCCCGGCCCGGCCTGAGTCGAGGAAGTCCGCACGTGCGGCAGCCACCCTGAGCATCTGGCTCGCGGTCTCCGGCATGGCTGGCCTCCAACGCTGCAGGTCCTGACCCTTGACGTTCATCCTGACCATGACCTGCGCCACGTCCAAGCCCGGGAACTGTCCCAACTTGACACACCCGGCCCCGTTGGGACAGCGGCGATCGTGGAGATCACGACGGCGAAAGTGTTTGAGGTCACACCAGCCTCCGCAGCCGTCGTTCCCCGGTACGCCCACACGGAGGATCTGGCATGGACACGCTCATCAACATCGACAACGGCGGGACGCTGACCGACATCTGCGTCTGGGACGGCAGCGGTTTCACCTTCACCAAGACCCTGACCACCCCGCACGACCTCTCCGACTGTCTCTTCACCGGCATCGAGAAGGTCTCCGAAACCCTTTACGGCACAGCCGATCTCGACAAGATCCTGCACAGTACGACGCATATCCGGTACTCGACCACGCAGGGCACGAACGCCCTGGTGGAACGGCGCGGACCCAAGATC
>DAIOVT010000422.1:0-3835 GCA_036758885.1 Kineosporiaceae bacterium | reverse complement strand
GCCGCCGAAAACCGCTGCCGCCGTGGCGAACAGCAGCGCTAGGCTCGCCGAGATCGCGGCCGCGCTGGTCACCACCACCAGGCTCAGCCGCAACCCGGAGAGCACCCGGGCCAGCATGTCCCGGCCGAGCCGGTCGGTGCCGAAGAGGTGCTCGACCGACGGCCCGAGGTTGCGGGCGGCGAGATCGGTGGCCTGCGCCGAGGGCACCGCGAGGGTGCCGGCCACCACCACCGCGAGCACCACCAGCACCGAGGCCACGATGTAGCCGATCGTGCGCCGGCGCCGGTCGCCGAACAGCCGCCGGGCCGGCTCGGTGGCGCCGCCGAGGACGTCGTCCGCGGCCGGGGCGCTCATCGGGCACCGGCCAGGGATCGGGTCACCCGCGGGTCGACCACGGCGTGCACCAGGTCGCCGATCTGGTTGCCGGCGTAGACGAACACCGTGGTGAACAGCGCGATGCCGAGCAGCAGCGGCACGTCCTGGGCGAGCGCGGCCTGGGTGGTCGCGGCGCCGATGCCCGGGTAGGAGAACACCTGCTCGGCGAGCACCGATCCGCCGAAGAGCTCACCGAGAGAGGCGAACTGGAGCATCAGGGCCGGGGCCGCGGCGTTGCGCAGCACCCGGTGCACCACCACACCGCGGGTCGATTCGCCCTGCGCCCGGGCGAAGGCGACGTAGTCGCTGTTCATCGCCTCGATCACGGCATGGCGGGTGTGCAGGATCACCGCCGAGACCCCGACGATGCTCAGGGTCAGCGCGGGCAGGATCAGATGGTGCAGCCGGTCGAGCAGAGTGACATCGCCGGCCAGCACCCCGACCGGCACCGCGCAGCAGACCGGGGTCACCTTCAGGGCCACCGAGAACACGTAGAGCAGCAGCAGCCCGACCCAGAACGTCGGCGCCGAGGCCAGCGTGTAGGCCCACCACGAGATCACCCGGTCGAGCCGGCGGCCGCGGTGGACCCCGGCGAGCACCCCGAGCCCGAAGCCGAAGATGCCGGAGAGCACCCACGCCGTGGCCATCAGCGCCAGGCTGGTCAGGAACTTGCCGCCGATCACCGACAGCACCGGCTCGTTGAAGGTCAGTGAGTTGCCGAAGTCACCCTGCAGCAGGTTTCCGGCCCAGGCCCCGAACCGCTCCAGCGTCGGGTCGTTCAGGCCCCAGCGCTCGGCGATCTGGGCGCGCTGTTCGGTGCCGATCGCCGCGACGTCCGCACCGATGTAGGCGGTCACCGGATCGACCGGCGAGTTGACCATCAGTGCGAACGAGGCGACCGCGACCGCCGCCAGCAGCAGCACCAGTTGGGCGACCCGGATGCCGAGGGCTCTCAGCACTGCCACTTCCAACTGGAGATACCCGCGGTGATCGGCCAGCCGTGACCGTGCGGCTCGACCTGCGGCGTGCCGATGTTCAGGCAGTTGTCGACGTAGTAGGTGTGCTTGAGGTTGACCAGCCAGGCCCAGGCGGCATCGCCCGAGGCGGTGAAACCGACTCCGGCCGAGTCGAGTTGGGCGGCCTTCCAGTGCTGGGTGGCGACGTTCTGGTCGACGGCACCGAGGGCGGCGTCCAGGCTGGCGTCCACGGTCTTGTCCGAGTAGTAGCCCGCGTTGAAGTACTCGACCCCGGCCATCTTCGAGGAGTAGAGGTTGTACATCTCGGTCGGGTCGTGGCTGCCCCAGCCGAACAGGATCGCGTCGGCATGGGCCCGGGTGTCGATCACGTCCCAGCTCTCGCCCTTCGTGACGATCTGCACGCCAAGGGGTTTGACCATGTCGGCGACCGCGAGGGCCAGGCCCTGACGCAGGCTGTCCGAGGCGGGGTAGATCAGGTTGAAGGTCGCCTTGACGCCGTTGCGCTCGCGCACGCCGTCCCCGTCGCCGTCCTTCCAGCCGGCGGCCTCGAGCAGCGCCTTCGCCTTCTCGGCGTCGTTGTCCTTGATCGCCGAACGCGGCTCGTACCAGGGCATCGAGTCGACCGGTCCGGTGGCCGGGGTGCCGAAGCCCTCGAGCACACCGTCGACCAGCGCCTGCCGGTTGATGCCGTAGTTGATCGCCTGCCGGATCGCCTTGTCCGAGGTGACGTTGTTGCCGATCGGATAGCCCTTGTCGGTCTTCTTGCCGGTGTCGGCGATGTAGGGGAAGACCATGCCGCGGTTGTCGACCGAGGTCACCGGGGT
This sequence comes from Kineosporiaceae bacterium, assembly GCA_036758885.1. GTDB lineage: Bacteria > Actinomycetota > Actinomycetes > Actinomycetales > Kineosporiaceae > DAIOVT01. The sequence goes on along the minus strand of DAIOVT010000422.1, from coordinate 1,659 downwards.
GAGCGTCATGCCGGCGACCGTGGTCCTGGCCAGACTCGAGGGCACGGCCGCCATCTGCACCTGGCCGGCCTTCGCGGCCGCCATGGTCGCGTCCTCGTCGCTGAAGACGAAGACCACCCGGGCGAACGCCGGCTTCTCGCCGTAGTAGTCCTCGTTGCGCTCGACGATCAGCTGTTGGCCCTTGTCCCACTGCACGAACGTGAACGGTCCCGAGCCGACCGGTTTCTGCGCGTAGCCGGCGCCGTGGCCCTTCTGCGGCACGATGCCCAGGGAGACCAGCCGGTTCACGAACGTGCTCTGCGGCTGCTTGAGCCGCAGTTCGACGGTGTCGGCGTCGGTGGCCACGGCCTCCTTCAGCGCGGTGACATCGGTGAGCCCGCCGCTGCGGGCGGCGGTGGTGAACGTGTAGGCGACGTCCTGCGCGGTGACCGGCGTGCCGTCGCTGAACGCGGCGTCGGTGCGGATGTCGACGGTCCAGGTCAGGCCGTCGGCGCTGACCTTGTGGTCGGTGGCGAGGTCGTTGACCAGCTTGAGATCGGCGTCGCGGCGCAGCAGCGTCGACTGGAAGAGCGGCGAGCCGTAGCGGCCCCAGCCCAGGGTCGGGTCGTAGCCCTCCTCGGACTCGCCACCGATCGCCAGCCGCAGTTCGGCGGGCTGTGCCTTGCCGCCGCTGGAGGCATCGCCGGACGATCCCGATCCGCCGCAGGCGGCGACGGCGAACATCACGACGGCGCCGACCGTCGTTGCGCGTGCGATGCCTGTGACCCTGCCGGCTCTGACCTGGCCGGCTCTGACCTTGATCATGGCTGCCCCTTCGATGAACGCCGTCGTCCGCCTGCGGCCTGAAATGCTACCTAGTCGCATTAACCCTGGGGCAAGGGGGGCTCGGGTGGCCCACCCGATACCGTCAGCCAGGTGACTGTCCTGCTGCTCGGTGGTACCGCGGAGGCGCGCGAACTCGCCGCCGAACTCGTCCGGGCCGGCCTTCCGGTGATGTCCTCGCTCGCCGGGCGGGTGGCCGCACCCCGGTTGCCGGCCGGGCCGGTGCGGATCGGCGGCTTCGGCGGCGTGGCCGGGCTGACCCGGTACCTGCGTGAGCAGCACGTGACCGTCGTTGTCGACGCCACCCATCCCTTCGCCGAAGGGATGACCCGAAACGCCGGGAACGCTTGCGCCGCAACCGGTGTCCTGCTGCTACGGCTCGAGCGCCCGGGCTGGTCGCAGGCCCCCGGCGCGTCCACCTGGCACTGGGTCGACTCGCACCCGGCGGCCGCCCGGGCCGCGGCCGAGCTCGGTGAGCGGCCGTTCCTCACCGTCGGACGCCAGGATCTGGCCGCCTTCGTCGAACCGCTTCGCGAGCATCAGGTGCTGGCCCGGGTGGTCGACGTGCCCGCGCTCGACCTGCCCGGCTCGTGGACGCTGGTGACCAGCCGCGGTCCCTATCTCGAGGACGGCGAACGCGAGCTGATGCGCTCGCACCGCACCGACGTCCTGGTCACCAAGGACTCCGGGGGTTCGTTCACCTGGCCGAAGATGGCGGTCGCCGGCGCGGCGGGCATTCCGATCGTGATCGTGCGTCGCTCGCCCGCCGCGACCCACGCGACGTCCGGTGTCGAGACGGTTCACGACCCGCGAGCGGCTGCCCAATGGGTCGCCCGG
>DAIOVT010000421.1:0-3837 GCA_036758885.1 Kineosporiaceae bacterium | reverse complement strand
CCCCGCCGGACGCACCCACACCCGGCGCCGGCGGACGAACAGCGAGGCGGTCAGCGCGGCCAGCGCGGTCGCCGAGAACAACAGCGCCCACAGCCGGGAGGGGTCACGGCGGACGTCGAAGGCCGCGAACCGCACGTAGCCCTCGAAGGTCACCGACCCGGCGCCGCCGGGCAGGTCGGCGCCCTGGCCCGGCTCCAGGCTGAGCAGCAGGGGCTGCTTGTCGCCGACCTCGACCCGGGTCATGTTCTCGGTGTCGAGCTTGAACACCGACTGCGGCACCCCGTTGTTCACACCGAGCCCGTCCTCGCCCGGCTTGGCCTCCCACACCTGCAGCACCACCCGAGGCGAGATCGCGTCGGGGAACACCGAGACCGGCACGCCGTCCTCGTCGTCGTAGGTGGGCAGGAAGACGCCGATCAGGCCGAGCTGGCGGGGTTTGGCGTCGGGGACCTTGACCACCACGACCGACTTGTAGTTGCCGTCCATCGGCCGGGCGGTGATCGGACCGCGCTGCACGACGTTGCCCTGGCCGTCCTTGACCGTGATCAGCGGCGCGTACCCGTTGCCGACCAGGAAAGCCCTGGTACCCGCGACATCGAGTGGCTGGTTCGGCTTGACCAGTACTTTCCGTTCCGGCGAGGTCGGTGAGTCCTTGACGGTCAGCGTCGCGTCGAACTTGCGCGGCGCCCCGAGCGCGTCGGCCTGGGTGTCGAAGGCGACCTCGAGCTTGTCGAGCTTCATCGTGAACGGCGGCAGGTTGGCGGTGTCGACCAGCCGGCCGGCGTTGAACTCGTCGTAGTTCGGCACCAGGTTGGCGAAGGACTGCCCCGCCGGGATCACCACCTGGCCGGTGTAGGTGCCCAGCGATCCCCAGGCCAGCGCGCACAGCAGGCCGACCAGGGCGAGGTGGAAGATCAGGTTTCCGGTCTCGGCCAGGTAGCCGCGTTCGGCGCTGACCCCACCGGGGTAGCTGCGCACCCGGTACCGGCGACGGCGTAACTCCCGGACGGCGCCCTCCAGGCTCGCCTCGCCGGCCTCCCCGCCGGGGGCGGGATCCAGCCGGCGGTACTCGGGCATCCGGTTCAACCGGGACGGCGGCGCCGGCGGCGGGGTGCGCAGGGCCTTCAGATGCACCCGGGCCCGGGGCAGCACACAGCCGACCAGGGAGACGAACAGCAGCAGGTAGATCGCCGAGAACCACACCGAGGTGTAGACGTCGAAGGCCCCGATCCGGTCGAGCCAGGGACCGGCGGTCGAGTGTTCGGAGAGGTAGTCGCTGACCCGGGTGGGGTCGATCCTGCGTTGCGGCAGAACGGATCCCGGCACCGCGGCGACGGCGAGCAGGACCAGCAGCATCAGCGCGGTGCGCATGCTGGTGAGCTGGCGCCAGGCCCAGCGGGCGGTGCCGAGCGGGCCGAGCGGCGGCAGCGTCACCGGCGCGCTCGCCCTGGTGTCGGCGCTCACAGCAGCGTCTCGAATCCGGCGATCCGGCCCTGCACCTGTTGCATCAGCGCCGTCCACCCCCCCGAGGCGAGCAGCAACCCGACCGCGACCAGCAGCACGCCACCGATCCTGGTGACCAGCCGGCGATGCCGGCGGACCAGCGCCGAGGCGGCCAGCACCCGGCGGAAGGCGAGCCCGGCGATCAGGAACGGCACCCCCAGACCGAGGCAGTACGCAAAGGCCAGCAACGCCCCCCGGGTAGCGCTGGCGCCGTCGAGGGTGAGCGCCAGGATCACGCTCAGCGTCGGCCCGGTGCACGCCGTCCAGCCGAGCCCGAAGACCGCGCCGAGCAGCGGCGCACCGGCCAGGCCGGCGGTCGGCCGCAGATCGAGGCGGCGCTCACCGCCGGGCAGCGGCAGCACGCCCAGGTAGGTCAGCCCGAGCAGGACGACGATCACCCCCGCGATCCGGGTCAGCGGCTGCGACCACTCCAGCAGCGCCGCACCGATCGCCCCGGTGGTGGCTCCGATCAGCACGTAGACGACGGTGAAGCCGAGCACGAACAGGGCCATCCCGGCGAACGCCCGGCGCCGGGCGCGGCCCTCGTCGCTCACCGGGTCGGCGCCCGCCGACCCGGTGACGTAGCCGACGTAGCCGGGCACCAGGGGCAGCACGCACGGGGAGAGGAAGGAGACCATTCCGGCCACGGCGGCCAGCGGCACGGCCAGCAGCATCGAGCCGTTCAGCACCGTCTGCTGGACGCCGCTCATGAGCCGGCCTTGGCCACGTCCTGGACCACACCGACCAGGGTGGCCTTGGTGGTGGCGCCGGTGATCCGGGCGGCGATGCGTCCCTGCCCGTCGAGCACCAGCGTGGTCGGGATCGCGTTCGGCGCGACGGCGCCGCGCAACGACAGCAGCAACGTGCCGCCGGGGTCGAAGAACGAGGGGTAGGTGACCCCGTAGCTGCGCTCGAACGCCTTCGCCTGGGCCTGGTCGGCGTCGCGGGTGTTGATGCCGACGAACGAGGCACTGCTGCCGAGTTCCTTCGCCGCCGCGATCAGGTCGGGGGCCTCCTTGCGGCAGGGGCCGCACCAGGAACCCCAGACGTTGAGCACCACCGGCTTGCCGCGCAGCGAGGCCAGGTCGAGACGGGCGCCGTCCAGGGTCTCGCCGGTCAGGCTCACCGGGCTCTGCCGCTCGTCGCCGGCGAGCAGTTTCAGGGTGCCGTCGCCGGCCACGAACCCGGCCTCGCCGGTGCTCGCACCGGTGCTGCCGCCGCTGGAGCAGGCGGTCAGCCCCAGACACAACGCCGTCGCGACCGCGGCGCCGAGAGCACGCCCGCGCATCACGCCCCCCGCACGTCGCTGAGCCCGGCGGTCAGATCGGCGGCGGGCTCGGCGTAGACGATCTGGGTCAGCTGGTCACCGGCGAAGTGCAGGCTGGTCACCGAGGCCAGGCCGCACTGCCGGGATCGCGGGTCGTGCCACAGCCGGTGCCCCTCGGCGTCCAGCCGGGCGATCCAGATCGGCAGCTGGTGCGAGACCAGCACGCTCACCTGGCCGGGCCGGGCGGTGCGGGCCGCGGTGATCGCCGCCCGCATCCGTTGCGCGATCTGCACGTAGGGCTCGCCCCATGAGGGCCGGAACGGGTTGTAGAGCCGGCGCAGCACCTTCGGCGAGCGCAGCGAGGCAGCGCTGAACCGGGTGCCCTCGAAGTCGTTGGCGGCCTCGATCAGCCGGCCGTCGACGTCGACGGTGAGTTGCAGTTTCGCGGCCAGCGGGGCGGCGGTCTGCTGGGCCCGCTCCATCGGCGAGGAGACGACCCGGGTGACCGGGGCGGCGGCGAAGTAGTCACGCACCCGGTCGGCCATCAGTTCGCCACGGGCCGAGAGCCGGTACCCGGGCAGCCGCCCGTAGAGGATCTTCCGGGGGTTCTCCACCTCGCCGTGACGCACCAGGTGCACGACGGTGGGGGCGCCGGTACCGCTCGTCACTGCGCCGCTCGTCCCCGCGCTGGTTGTCACTGCTCGATAGTGCCATTCCTGGCCGGTGACCGGCCCGCCGGGGTGCGAACTCGCCCCGGTCACGGCTGGTTCATCCCGCTTCGGCCGCGGCCGCGGCCGCCATCGGCAACGCGTAGAGGATCTTGTCGAGGGCCTCGTCGTCGTGCGCGGCCGACAGGAACCAGGCCTCGAAGGCGCTCGGCGGCAGATGCACACCGTGCTCGAGCATGGTGTTGAAGAACGCGGCGAAGGCGGCCACGTTCTGCTTGCGGGCCGCGTCGTAGTCCTGCACGGTGCCGCCCACCTCGCCGGGATCGACGAAGAAGACGCTGAACATGCTCGAGGCGTGCTGGATCACGTGCGGCACGCTCGCCGCCGACAGCGCATGAC
>DAIOVT010000420.1:0-3855 GCA_036758885.1 Kineosporiaceae bacterium | reverse complement strand
GCGCTGCTCGGCGACCGGATCAGGATGAACTCGCTCAGCGCGCTGGGCTCCGACCGGGGCCGGGTGTTCATGCGCTCGCTCGCCACCCGCACCAGTAACGGTCTGCCCGCGCACCTCGCCGACCTGATCGCGTTGTGCAAGCTGCACCACGACCTGGTCGTCGTCGAGACCCCGGGCATCGGCCAGGGCGACAGCAGCATCGCCGACTTCGCCGACGTCCGGCTCTACGTGATGACCCCCGAGTACGGCGCCTCCTCGCAGCTGGAGAAGATCGCCATGCTCGAGGTCGCCGACGCGGTGGCGATCAACAAGTTCGAGCGTCGTGGCGCGGGTGCCGCGGCCGACGCCCGGCGGGACGTCGCCCGGCAGGTGCTGCGCGAGCGGCAGGCCTTCGGATCGAGCTGGCAGGACATGCCGGTGTACGGCACCAGCGCCGCCAGGTTCGGCGACGACGGGGTCACCGCGCTCTACCACTATCTGCGGGACGCCTTGACCGAGAAGGGGTTCCAGATCGGTGGCGGCTCGCTGCCGCGGGCCCTGGAGGCCGAGCGCACCAAGGAACCGACCGGTCTGACCGGGATCATCCCGGCCTCCCGCAGCCGCTATCTGGCCGAGATCGCCACCGCCGTCCGGGACTACCACGCCGACACCGAGACCCACGCCCTGGCCGCCCGCCGGGCCCAGCACCTGAACACCGCCGCCGACGCGGTGCGCGAGGCGTCCCCGTCGGCCGGCGAGGCCGCCGTCCTGGGCAAGCTGCGTGACGAGGCCCGTGATCAGGTGCCCGGCGACCTGCGCACCGCACTGGAGAACTGGCCGAAGACCCGCGAGCAGTACCGCGGCGACGAGATCAGCTACCCGGTGCGCGGCCGCGAGATCCGTTCTCCCGCACACCGTTCCACGTTGTCCGGCACGCAGGTGCCGCGGGTGGCCCTGCCCCGCACGACCGACGACGGCGAACTGGTCACCTACCTACGGGCGGAGAACCTGCCCGGGTACTTCCCGTTCACCGCGGGGGTCTTCCCGCTCAAGCGGGACGCCGAGGCGCCGACCCGGATGTTCGCCGGCGAGGGCGACGCGGCCCGCACCAACCGCCGCTTCCACCTGCTCTCCTCCGGGCAGAGCGCGGTGCGGCTGTCCACCGCGTTCGACTCGGTCACCCTGTACGGGCGTGACCCGGCCGAGCAGCCCGACATCTACGGCAAGGTCGGCACGTCCGGGGTGTCGATCGCGACCCTCGACGACATGCGCGACCTGTTCGACGGGTTCGACCTGATCTCGCCGTCCACGTCGGTGTCGATGACCATCAACGGCCCGGCGCCGGCGATCCTGGCGATGTTCTTCAACGCCGCCATCGACCAGCGCGTGGCGGTCTTCGCCGCCGAGCACGGCCGCGACCCGGAACCGGCCGAGCGCGAGGAGATCCGCAGGACGGTGCTGTCCTCGGTGCGGGGCACGGTGCAGGCCGACATCCTCAAGGAGGACCAGGGTCAGAACACCTGCATCTTCTCCACCGAGTTCTCGCTGCGCTGCATGGCCGACGTCCAGGAGTTCTTCATCACCAACGCGGTGCGCAACTTCTACTCGGTCTCGATCAGCGGCTATCACATCGCCGAGGCCGGGGCGAACCCGATCAGCCAACTGGCGTTCACCCTGTCCAACGCCTTCACCTACGTGGAGAGCTACCTGGCGCGGGGGATGAGCATCGACGACTTCGCGCCGAACCTGTCGTTCTTCTTCAGCAACGGCATGGACGCCGAGTACTCGGTGCTCGGCCGGGTGGCCCGGCGGATCTGGGCGGTCGCCATGCGCGAGAAGTACGGCGCCGGCGAGCGCAGCCAGAAGCTCAAGTACCACGTGCAGACCTCGGGCCGTTCGCTGCATGCCCAGGAGATGGACTTCAACGACATCCGCACCACGCTGCAGGCGCTGTGCGCGATGTACGACAACGCGAACTCGTTGCACACCAACGCGTTCGACGAGGCCGTCACCACCCCGACGGCGCACTCGGTGCGCCGGGCGATGGCGATCCAGATGATCATCGACGCCGAGTGGGGGCTGTCCGCGTGCGAGAATCCGCTGCAGGGCAGTTACGTGATCAATGAGCTGACCGACCTGGTCGAGGAGGCGGTCCTGATCGAGTTCGAGCGGATCGCCGACCGCGGCGGCGTGCTCGGTGCCATGGAGTCGGGCTACCAGCGCGGCAAGATCCAGGACGAGTCGATGCTCTACGAGGGCCGCAAGCACGACGGCTCGCTGCCGATCATCGGGGTGAACACCTTCCTCGACCCCGACGGCCCCGAGGAGCACGGCCCGCTCGAGCTGGCCCGGGCCACCGAGGAGGAGAAGACCTCGCAGCTGAACCGGCTGGCCGACTTCCACTCCCGGCACGCCGAGGAGTCCGGACCGGCCCTGCGCCGGCTGCAGGACGTCGCCGCCTCGGGCGGCAACACCTTCGCCGAGCTCATGGAGGCGGTGCGGGTCTGCTCGCTGGGCCAGATCACCGAGGCCTTCTTCACGGTGGGTGGTCAGTACCGGAGAGCCATGTGAGCACCGAGGGGAGAAGGTCGCCGGGCGAGGGATCGCCCCGGCCCGCGCGTGCCGCGCGCGGGCCGCTGACCTTCGACCCGGTGGCCGAGGCGCGGCGCAACTGGGAGCGCGCCGGCTGGCACACGGCCGCCTCGGGTATGGCCGCGGTGACCTCGGTGATCAGGGCGCAGCAGATCCTGCTGGCCCGGGTCGACGAGGTGCTGCGGCCGTACCGGCTCAGCTTCGCCCGCTATGAGGTCCTGATGCTGCTCAGCTTCACCCGCTCCGGCGCGCTGCCGCTGGCCCGGCTCGGTGAACGCCTGCAGGTGCATCCGGCCAGCGTCACCAACGTCGTCGACCGGCTCGGCAAGGCGGGTCTGGTGCGCCGGGTGGCGCACCCCACCGACCGGCGGACCACGCTCGCCGAGATCACCGATGCGGGCCGCGACCTCGCCGCCCGGGCCAGCGCCGATCTCAACGCCAAGGTCTTCGACCAGCCCGGTATGGACGACGCCGACGTCGACGCACTGGTCACGGTGCTCACCCGGTTCCGCCGCTCCTCGGGAGACTTCGGCTGACCAGCCCGCCGGTGACAGAATCCCGAGGTGCCACTTCTGCCCGACCTGCGCCCGCTGCGCGAGTACCCGGCGTACCGCAGGCTCTTCACCGGAAACGTGCTGGCGGCCATCGGGTCCCAGCTCGCCGTGGTGGCGATCGGCATCCAGGTGTACGACCTCACCGGCTCCAGCGCGATGGTCGGTCTGGTGGGTGCGTTCGCGTTCGTGCCGCTGGTGGTGATGGGCCTGTACGGCGGCTCCCTGGCCGACCGCTACGACCGGCGCTGGGTCGCCCTGATCTCCCAGATCGTCGGCTGGCTGACCAGCATCACCTGCGCCGTCCTCGCCTTCCGTGACGTCGAGGCGGTCTGGCCCTACTTCGTGATCGCGGCGTTGTGGAGCGGCTCGTTCGCGGTGACCAGCCCGGCCCGGACGGCGATCTACCCGCGGATCCTGCCCGCCGACCTGCTGCCGGCGGCCAACGCGCTGTCGGTGATCTCGATGACAGTGGCGATGATGGCCGGCCCGCTGCTGGCCGGGTTCCTGGTCGACGCGGTCGGTTACGCGGGCGCCTATGTGACCGACGCGGCGATCACCACCGCGGCGCTGTGGGGGATCGGGTCGCTGCCGCCGATCCCGCCGCTGACCGACGCGGTGACCCAGGTGCCCGGGCTGCGTTCGGTGTTCGACGGTCTGGCCTTCCTGGCCACCGCGCCCAACGTGCGCATGACGTTCGTCGCCGACCTGTGCGCGATGGTCATCGCCCAGC
>DAIOVT010000419.1:0-3866 GCA_036758885.1 Kineosporiaceae bacterium | reverse complement strand
TCACCCGGTGGCTCGGTCACCGCGGGCATGGCGATCTACGACACCATGCAGTTCATCCCGAACGACGTGGCCACTGTGGCCATGGGGTTGGCCGCCTCGATGGGGCAGTTCCTGCTCTCCTCGGGCGCCAAGGGCAAGCGTTACGCGCTGCCGCACGCCCGGGTGATGATGCACCAGCCCTCCGGCGGAATCGGCGGAACGGCGAGCGACATCAAGATCCAGGCCGAGCTGATCATGCACATGAAGAAGCAGATGGCCGAACTGATCGCCGAGCAGACCGGTCAGACCGTCGACACCATCTCCACCGACTCCGAGCGCGACCGCTGGTTCACCGCGGAGGCGGCTCAGGAGTACGGCATCGTCGACCACGTCGTGCGTACCGCCGGCCAGGTCAGCGGTGGTGGCGGCACCGGCGTCTGAGCATCCGCTCGGTCCCGCCCGTCCACTCGATCAGCCACTCGATCCCCCAACTCGATTTCGGAACATCTCACGATCCAGGAGACCCGCTGATGAACCCCACGGGCCGGTACATCGTCCCGCAGTTCGAGGAGCGCACGGCCTACGGGTACAAGCGCCAGGACCCGTACAACAAGCTCTTCGAGGACCGCATCATCTTCCTCGGTGCCCCGGTGGACGACACCTCGGCCGACGACATCATGGCCCAGCTGCTGGTGCTCGAGTCGTCGGACACCGACCGCGACATCACCCTCTACATCAACTCCCCGGGTGGCTCGTTCACCGCGCTCACCGCGATCTACGACACCATGCAGTACATCAAGCCGGACATTCAGACCGTCTGCCTCGGGCAGGCGGCCTCGGCAGCGGCGGTGCTGCTCGCCGCGGGCACACCCGGCAAGCGCCTGGCGCTGCCGAACGCGCGGGTGCTGATCCACCAGCCCGCGCTGGCCGGCGGCGACCACGGTCAGGCGACCGACATCGAGATCCAGGCCAACGAGGTGATGCGGATGCGCGCCTGGCTCGAGGAGACGATCGCGCGGCACACCAGTCGCTCGGTCGAACTGGTGCGCAGCGACATCGAGCGCGACAAGATCCTCACCGCCGAGCAGGCCGTCGAGTACGGGCTGGTCGACCAGGTGCTGGGCTCGCGCAAGACCTCGACCCCGGCGTACGGCACCGACTGAGAACGCCCTTGTCAACGTCGCGGCCGCCCCGATCGCGACACAGCGGGTTGTTGAACAACATTTCCGCTGACATCGGGGCGGTCGTGGCGTTGAATGGGGACATCCGGGCAACGCGTAGTGCGGCGTCGAGAACGACGGTCAGGATCGAACCGACAGTCTGGAAGGAATCCAAGTGGCACGCATCGGTGACGGCGGCGATCTGCTGAAGTGCTCTTTCTGCGGCAAGAGTCAGAAGCAGGTGAAGAAGCTGATCGCGGGCCCCGGCGTGTACATCTGCGACGAGTGCATCGATCTGTGCAACGAGATCATCGAGGAAGAGCTGGCCGAGGCCAGTGAGCTGGGCCTGGTCGAGCTGCCCAAGCCCAAGGAGATCTTCGAGTTCCTGCAGCAGTACGTGGTGGGCCAGGAGGCGGCGAAGAAGTCGCTCGCGGTCGCGGTCTACAACCACTACAAGCGCATCCAGGCCGGCGAGCCCGCCAAGCGTGGCGAGGAGAGCGTCGAGATCGCCAAGTCGAACATCCTGCTGATCGGCCCGACCGGCTGCGGCAAGACACACTTGGCGCAGACCCTGGCCAAGATGCTGAACGTGCCGTTCGCGATCGCCGACGCCACCGCCCTCACCGAGGCAGGCTACGTCGGTGAGGACGTCGAGAACATCCTGCTCAAGCTGATCCAGGCCGCCGACTACGACGTGATCGCCCGCAAGAGCGAGAACCCGTCGATCACCCGCGACGTCTCCGGCGAGGGTGTGCAGCAGGCGCTGCTGAAGATCCTCGAGGGGACGACGGCCAGCGTGCCGCCGCAGGGCGGGCGCAAGCACCCGCACCAGGAGTTCATCCAGATCGACACCACCAATGTCTTGTTCATCGTGGGCGGTGCCTTCGCCGGTCTCGACGGGATCATCTCGCAGCGGGCCGGCAAGCGCGGGATCGGCTTCGGGGCTCAGCTGCACACCCGGCGCGAGGACGTCGACGCCTACTCCGAGGTCATGCCCGAGGATCTGCTCAAGTTCGGGCTGATCCCCGAGTTCATCGGCCGGCTGCCGGTGATCACCACGGTAACCAACCTCGACCGGGATGCCTTGGTCTCGATCCTGACCGAGCCGAAGAACGCTCTGGTCAAGCAGTACCAGCGGATGTTCGAGATCGACGGCGTGGAGCTGGAGTTCGACGACGAGGCACTCGAGGCGGTCGCCGATCAGGCCATCCTGCGCGGCACCGGCGCGCGAGGCTTGCGCGCCATCATGGAAGAGGTGCTGCTCTCGGTGATGTTCGACGTGCCCAGCCGGGACGATGTCGCCCGGGTCGTGATCACCCGCGAAGTGGTGCTCGAGAACGTCAACCCCACCCTGGTGCCCCGCGAGGCCCAGGGCCGCAAGACCCGGACCCCGCGCGAGAAGTCGGCCTGACCTTGGCTCAGCTCCGAGCGGTCGTCACCGGAGCGAGCAGCGGGATCGGCGCCGCCGTCGTCCAGGCCCTCACCGGCCAGGGCTGGCAGGTGATCGCGGCCGCCCGCCGTCAGGACCGGCTGGCCGAGCTGGCCGAACGCACCGGGTGCCTGCCGATCCGCTGCGACGTTACCGACCCCGACGACATCGCCGCCCTGCGCGACTACGTGGAATCGACCGGCTCCGGTCTGCACACGTTGGTCAACAACGCCGGGTTCGCGCTCGGGTTCGACACCGTCGAGGACGGCGATGTCGATGACTGGCGGGCGATGTTCGAGACCAACACCATCGGCACGATGCGGGTCACCCAGGCGCTGCTGCCGGCCCTGCGCGAGAGCGGCCGGGGCGACCTGGTGTTCATGACCTCGACCGCGGCGTCGGGTACCTACCCCGGCGGCGGGGGATACGTCGCCGCCAAGCATGCGATGGGCGCGCTGGCCCGCACCATGCGACTCGAACTGGTCGGTGAACCGCTCCGGGTGATCGAGATCGCCCCGGGCATGGTGCACACCGAGGAGTTCAGCGTCCACCGGGCCCGGGGCGACCAGGCCCGGGCGGACGCCGTCTACGCCGGTGTGGCCGAGCCGCTGACCGCTGACGACGTTGCCGAGTGTGTGCGCTGGGCCGTGTCGCTGCCGCACCACATCAACATCGACACCCTGATCGTCCGGCCCCGGGCGCAGGCGGCTCAGCACCTGGTGGCGCGTGCGGCCGCCGCCCCTCTCACCCCAGGCGTCGGCTGAGCGAATCGTTGCCCCGTTGCGCCGGCACGAACGGTGGTTGCGGGGTCGCCGCGTATCGAGCGGGCCGGCCCCTCAATACCTCGGCCGCCGAGCGACCGGCCTCGTCGGCCAGCACGGGTTTGCCGAACAGGTAGCCCTGGGCGAGATTGCAGCCGAGACTCTCGAGCGCCGTCGCCTGATCGGCGGTCTCGACGCCTTCGGCGACAACGCCCTTCATGTCCAGAGCCTCGGCGATGTCGATCATCGCCTTGGTCAGATCTCGGTCCCGGGCGTCGTCGACCAGATTGCGGGTGAACTCGCGATCAACCTTCAGCACGTCGAACCCGAAGTGCTTGAGATAGCTGAGCGAGGAGTACCCGGTGCCGAAATCATCCATGCACAGCGTCACGCCGAGATCCTTCAGATCGGTCAGGATCGTGCGCATCTTGCGGTCTGTTCGAGCACGACCGATTCGGTGATCTCCAACCACAGGCTGGTCGCCGTCAGATCGTGCTCACGCAAGGCCTCGGTCACCCGGGAGACGAAATCGTCCCG
>DAIOVT010000418.1:0-3879 GCA_036758885.1 Kineosporiaceae bacterium | reverse complement strand
AGACGGTGACCGTGGTGGCCAGGTTCATCACGTTGGGCTGACGGGCGAGCAGGCCGACGTCGTACTCGAGCAACGGGTAGCCGCCCACTGCCTTCACCAGGTTGTCCTGATGGTCGCGCACGAACCGCGGCGTGTAGGCCTCGACGTGGCGACCGCGGTAGGACGGCGTGCCGGCATCGTTGCGGGTGACCACGAACTCGGCGTCGAAGTCGTCGCCGAGCAGTTCCGAGTCGGCATCGCCGGCCACCCGGCGGCGGGCGTAGACGGGCAGGTCGAGCCGGCGCCGGTAGTAGGTCAGCGGATCGGCCTGGGCGGTGGCCTTGTGAGTGCCCTCGATGCCGCCGATGATCACCACGTGTGAGTTGAAGTCGTCGCCGACCACCCGGTCGCTGCGCACCCAGGTGACCTTGGCGTCCGGGTTCTCGGCCCGGATCTGGCCGTAGACCGCGAGCACCGAGTCCATGTCGGCGCCCCGCAACGGCATGTAGTTCGGGTTCATCGGCTCGGCCAGCGGCGAGGTGACCTCGTCCTTCTCGAGCTCGGTGCTGATCACCCGGATCGGCAGGCCGTCGCCGAAGTACCAGAACGAGCGCGGCTGGGTACGTGCCGGGGTGATCGGCCCGGCGATCTCGTTGCGGAGTTCCTTGAGCTCGGCGAGCAGCTCCCGGCGGTACTTGTCCTCCTCGGGAGTGAGCTCCTCGATCGGGATCAGCCGCGCGGGCTGGTGCTGCACGCTGCGCGGCGTGGCGAAGAAGCAGGCGTAGGCGGCCAGCCGTTCGACGGGCGGCACGGCGTCCGAGGCCGGCGACTCCCACGAGGAGACCAGCGGAGCACTCGCGCCGAGCGCCTGGGCGACCTGTCGCTGGGTGACCGGAACCGGCAGCGCCCCGGCCCGCAACTGCCGCAGCCGATCGGCCAGACGGCCCCTGGCGTCCAACACCCGGCGGGAGCGGGGGTTGGGCGTCTGCTCGGTCATCCAGGATCTGCCTCTCGTCTTCGCTCGTTCAGGGAGTGTTCAGGCCGGATGCGGCTTCAGTCATCAACTATGACTTCAGGAACCTGTTCAGTCGACCAGTCAGCGCGCTGAACTTCTTGACGTCAGCCTACAACCACGCCGTCGAGGACCGACAGCTGATTCCCCTGAACGCCCTGAAGTGCCCTCCCGGACGATTCACATCGTTCTCCCAGCAGGCGCTGACCTGCGGCGATCAAGATCAGCACAACCCGCTCCCGCCGCGATCACGGAACAAAGGGGTTGCCAACGCGGAAGGCCGTCAGGTGTAATAAGTTCAGCAACTTGAACCGCAGACACTGAAGTTTACTGCTCTACATTTACTGTTCACTATTGCTGCATCCGTCCCAGCGGATTCGAGCAGGCTCCCCCAACGCAGCCGGGAGCCACGACCCGAGTTCGTCCGACCGGAATCCCGGAAGGATCGAGGGGAGGAACCATGTACGCACTGCTCGAGGAAATGCCCAGGGTCTGGGGAGCACTTCTGATCGTCGTCCTGACCCTGGCCATCGGATTCGTCGGCGCCAGGTACACCGACGCCGCAACCCGTCACATCTCCAGGCCGAAGGTCCTGACACCGACGTCCGGCGGCTCGCGCGACACCAGGCGCGTGCACCCCGAGGGGGCGAACGGTCTGCCCCCGGTTCTGTTGCCCGTGCTCCTGATCGCCGCCCTGGTAGTGGTCGCCATGGCGATGGGGGTCAAGTTCTGAGACACGTTCCGTGACCGACGCCGGCGTAGCTGGGGACTGCGCCGGCGTCATCCCGAGGGATCCGGTCGAACAGCCACTGCGGGGGCGACGGCGACCCGATCGGTTCCTCAGGGTGACGGGGTGCCGAGCGTCCGTTCTGGGGGGAAGGACGCTCGGCGCCCCGTTCACTCCGCAGTTCACTCCGCACCACTCGCACCATATGAACGACCCGTGGAAACCGGCCGCGCATCGCGATCGGAGGGGATGCGATGCCCCGGTGGCGTGATCGGCTGGTCAGGAACAGCCCGGCGGGCTGGCAGACTCGGTGCATGACAGACCTGGTCACCGAGCGCACTCGGGCCGGAGCGGGTCGTCCGGTCACCACGCTGCCGAAGGCGCACCTGCACCTGCACTTCACCGGCAGCATGCGCCCGCGCACGTTGCTCGACCTCGCCGACAAGCACCGCATCCGGCTTCCGGAGTCGTTGCGCGAGCACCATCTACCGCCGCTCACCCCCGACGAACGCGGCTGGTTCCGGTTCCAGCGCCTCTACGACGCCGCCCGCAACTGCGTGCGCGACGCCGACGACATGCGCAGGATCGTGCTGGAGGCCGCGGCGGACGACGCGGCCGAGGGCTCCCGGTGGCTGGAGATGCAGGTCGATCCCACCTCGTACGCACCATACGTAGGCGGGCTGATCCCAGCCCTCGAGATCGTGCTGGACGCCGCCCGCGAGGCGACCGCGACCACCGGCTGCCAGGTGGCGGTCATCGTCGCCGCGAGCCGGATCCGACACCCTCTGGACGCCCGCACCCTGGCCCGGCTGGCGGCCCGGTACAGCGGCGACGGGCCGGGTCAGGTGATCGGGTTCGGGCTGAGCAACGACGAGCGCCGGGGCGCCACCGAGGAGTTCGCGGCGGCCTTCCGGATCGCGGCCAGGGCCGGCCTGATGAGCGCCCCGCACAGCGGCGAACTGCTCGGTCCGGAACATGTCTGGACGACGCTCAGCTACCTGCACCCGCAGCGGCTCGGCCACGGGGTGCGCTCCGGCGAGGACCGCGAACTGCTCTCCCGGCTGGTCGACCAGGGAATCGCCCTGGAGGTCTGCCCGAGCAGCAACGTCGCGCTGGGGGTCTACGAGACCCTGGCCGACGTCCCCCTGCGCGACCTGGTCACCGCGGGGGCCCGGGTCGCCCTGGGCGCCGACGACCCGTTGCTGTTCGGTGCCCGGTTGGCCGCCCAGTACGAGGCGGCGAGGCAGGCCCAGAACTTCGACGACAACGGTCTGGCCGACCTGGCCCGGTCCTCGATCGGCGCCTCGGTGGCACCGGAATCGGTGAAGCGCGACCTGCTGGCCGGTGTCGACGCCTGGCTGGCCGCTCCCGAACCGCCCGAGCCCGTGGGTGTGCCCGGTCAGAGCTCGCAGCCGAGCAACACCGGCTCGGGCACCAGCGTCACGCCGTAGCGGTCGCGGACGCCGTCCCGGACCCGGCGGGCCAGGGCCAGCAGGTCGGCCGCCCGCGCCGGGCCCCGATTGGTCAGCGCGAGAGTGTGTTTGGTCGAGAGCGAGGCCGGCCCGGGCAGCCCGAAGCCCTTGCCGAACCCGGCGTGCTCGATCAACCAGGCGGCACTGAGCTTCACCCGGCCGCCGGCGGCGGGCCACCGCGGCGCGTCCTCGGGGAGCCGCTGCGCCGCCTCGGCGTCCAGGATCGGGTTGGTGAAGAAGCTGCCGGCGCTCCAGGTGTCGTGATCGGCGGCGTCCAGCACCATGCCCTTGCCCGCGCGCAGACCCAGCACCGCCTCGCGCACCTGTGCCAGCGGCGCCCGCTCCCCCACCTGCACCCCGAGGGTGCGGGCCAGTTCGGCGTAGCCGATCGGCTCGGACAGATCGCCGATGCGCAGCTGGAAGGTCACCTCGAGGACGACGTACCGCGGGCCGCCGGCGTACCGCTCCTGCTTCAGCCGGCTGGTGCGGTAGCCGAACTCGCAGTCCGCCGCGGCCAGCGTCTGCACCCGGTTCTGCTGCCGGTCCCAGGTACGCACCGACGCGATGGTGCCCGCCACCTCCTGGCCGTAGGCACCGACGTTCTGCATGGGCGTGGCGCCCGTGGAGCCGGGAATGCCGGACAGCGCCTCGACCCCCGGCCAGCTCTCGGCGACGGTGCGGGCGACCAG
>DAIOVT010000417.1:0-3882 GCA_036758885.1 Kineosporiaceae bacterium | reverse complement strand
AGGATCGGCACCGGCAACATCGCCGGCAGCGCCGAGAGCACCTTGGCCAGCGCGTCCGGTCCACCGGTCGACGAGCCGATCAGCAACGCCCGGAACGCGGTCGGTCGCGGGCCCGGCGGGCGGACGGCGGCGACCGGGGCCGCGGGGGCGCGGCCGGCCTCCTGGCGCGGCAGGACTGCGGGGCCCGGGGCGCCGGCGGGCGCGTGCGGACCACGGCCATGGGGTGCCCCGGACGGCGGCGCCGGCGGCGTGGGCGGTCCGGTCCGGCCGGTCAGCGCCTTGAGCTTGGGGACCAACTCCTCGCGGATGTTGTCCAGCGCCTGCTGGAACCCGGTGACGTTCGAGGGTTTGGTGACGTAGTCGCTGGCGCCCGCGTAGAGCGCGTCCATGGTCGCCGATGCGCCGCGTTCGGTGAGCGTGGAGAACATGATGATCGGCAGCCGGCGGTGTGCACGACGGATCACCTTGACCGCCTCGATGCCGTTCATCACCGGCATCTCGACGTCCATCGTGACGGCGTCCGGCGCGAGCTCGGCGACCTTCTCGACCGCCACCGCGCCGTTGCGTGCGGCACCGACGACCTCGATCATCTCGTCGGCCTGCAACGCCTCGGTGACCAGCTTGCGGATCACCGCGGAGTCGTCGACGACGAGCACCCGGATCGGGCCGGCCCTCACTGATTCACCAGACCCAGCAGTTCGAGCTTTTCGGCGATCACCTGATCGGTGAACGGCTTCACCACGTACTCGTGCGCGCCCGCCGCGAGCGCGCGCACGATGTTGGTCTGCTCGCTCTCGGTGGTCACCATCATCAGCGCCACGTCGCGGTACTCCGGACGGCGCCGCACCTCCTTGATGAAGGTCAGACCGTCCATCACCGGCATGTTCCAGTCCACCAGGACGACGTCGGGACGGGGCCCCGACTCCATCACCGCGAGCGCCTGCTCGCCGTCCCCGGCCTGTGCGACCTCGAACCCGAGCCCGGTCATCAAACGGGTCAGGATCGAGCGCATCGCCCGTGAGTCGTCAACGACGAGTGCTTGCATGGTGTCCTCTTTCGATCCTGGCAGCGACGTTGGAGTTCGAACGGAAGGGCTCAGGCCCGGTGGTCGGCGTTGATGTCGAGCACCCGGGCGGCGTTCAGTTCCAGGAGCAGCCGATCCGGCAGGGTGTAGGCGCCCTCGAGCAGTGCGCGCACCGTCTCGTCGACGGTGGTCGGGGTGCTCTCGAACGGAACCTGGGAGACCTCGAGCACGCCGGCGATCTCGTCGACCAGCAGGCTGACCGGCTCGTCCTCGACCTTGACCACGACGTTCACCGGATCCTTGGAAGTCTGCGAGGGCGGCAGCCCCAACCGGATCCGCAGATCGATGGCGGTGAGCACCTCACCGCGCAGGTTGATCAGGCCGCGCACGCAGTCGGGCGCGAGCGGAACCGGCGTGATCTGTTGCAGCCGAACGACTTCCTGCACGAGGGCGACGTCGACACCGAACAGGTAGCTGCCCACGTGGAAGGTCGACAGCTGGCCCACCTGCCGGCCGCCGGGACCGGTGGCGCCGGAGGACTGTTTCCTCTTGGTCGCGTTAGCCGCGCTCATCGCTGGTCCTCCAGGAGTTCGGTGGGGTCGGAAAGCGCTGCGCCGGAATAGAAATGCGGGTCGGCGGCCATCACGGCACTGGGCATGTCGACCAGTTCGACCACCCGGTCGCCGACGACCACCGAACCGACCAGGGCGTGGTCGTCGATGTCGCTACGGGTTCCGGAGCGTTCGGTGGCGATGTCGAGGATGCGTTCGACGACGAACCCGACGCTGCGTTCGCCGCGGGTGTGCACCACGAGCTGCACGCCCTGGCCGTCGCCGCGGGTGTCGGCGTAGGCGCCGAGCAGGGTGGACAGCCGCATCAGCGGCATGATGTGGCCGCGGTACTGCACCACCTCCCGGCCACCGACACGTTCGATCGCCGTGGACTGGATCTCCTCGAGCCGGGTCACCATCTCCAGCGGGATCGCGGCCCGCCGGTCACCGGCCACCTCGACCACCAGCACCGGGTCGATGCTCTCCACCTCGCCGGCCAGGTCGTTGTTGGTCACCCCGGCCGAGTTGGCGAGCACGTTGGCCCGGCGGGCCAGGGTCGCCGCGTCCAGGATCAGCACCACGGCCCCGTCCCCGAGGATCGTGGCACCGGCATAGACCGGAATGCCCTTCAGGTGCGAGCCGAGCGGCTTGACGACGATCTCCTGGGTGTCCAGCACGTCGTCGACGATCAGGCCGAAGCGTTGCTGTTCGGCGTGCAGGACGACGATGTAGCCACCGCGCTCGATGTCCTCGCCGGCGTCCGCGCCGTCCTCGGCCTCGGCGCCCGCCCCGGTGTCAGGGCCGGTCTGGGCAGTCCCGTTCGCGCTCTGCGCATTCATGTTCTGCGCGTTCGCATTCCGGGCATTCGCGTTCTGAGCGTTGGTGTTCTGGGCGTTGGTGTTCCTCATACCGGCGAACGGCAGTTCGGCGGCGTCGGCGGGCACCAGCCCGAGTTGTTCGTCGAGCCGGACCAGCGGCAGCAGGATGTCCCGCAGCCGGTAGACCGGAGCACCCGAGATCAGCTCGATGCCGCCCCGGGCGTGCTCGCCCGAGAGCCGCACCAGCTCGAGCACGCTCACCTGCGGCACGGCGTAACGCCTTCCGGCGCAACCGATCGTGAGTGCCGGAATGATCGCCAGGGTGAGCGGGATGATCAGCCGGAAGGTCGATCCGTGACCGATCTTGCTGCTCACGTCGACGGCGCCACCGATGCCCTCGATGCGGGTCTTCACCACGTCCATGCCGACCCCCCGGCCGGAGACGTTGGTGACCGCGGCCGCGGTGGAGAAGCCGGGTAGGAAGATCAGCTGCAGAATGTCGCGATGGTTCATCGCGGCCAGCTGCGCCGCCGTGATCAGGCCCCGCTCAATGGCTTTGGCGCCGATCTTCTCCGGATCGATGCCCGCACCGTCGTCGATGATCTCGAGGTGCACCTGGCCGGCCTCGTGGTAGGCGCGCAGGGTAAGCACGCCCTCCTCGGGCTTTCCGGCGGCGATCCGGGCCTCGGTCGACTCGATGCCGTGGTCGACCGCGTTGCGGATCAGGTGGGTCAGCGGGTCCTTGATCGCCTCGAGCACACTGCGGTCGAGCTCGGTGTGCCGGCCGTCCATCTCCAGGCGGACCTTGCGGCCGCACTGGCGGGCCAGGTCGCGGACGACGCGGGGCATCTTCGACCAGACCGCGTCGACCTGCTGCATGCGGGTCTTCATGACCTGTTCCTGCAGCTCGCTGGTGACCAGCGAGAGCCGTTGCGCCGAACGGGTCAGCGCGGTGTCGCTCTGATCGCCGGCCTGGCCCTCCATGAAGGAGACGAGCTGGTTGCGGGCCAGCACGAGTTCTCCGACCAGCCGCATCAGCTGGTCGAGCAGGTCGACGTCGACCCGCACCGACGACTCGACCACGCTGCGGTGCTCGGACTGTGCCCCCTGCGCGGGTGGCGGCTTCGCCGCGTCGCCGAGTTTCTTCTCCTCGCCCTGCGGCGGAGTGGGTTTGGGGATCACCGGCGCCGCGGCAGGCTCACCCGTCGCGGGCGCCTCGGCGGCCGGCTCGGCCGCGAGCACCGCCACCGGTTGTCCGCTCTGCCCGGGCTGCGCCGACTGCTCAGGCTGCGCCGACTGCTCCGCCGCCGCGACCGGTTCCGCAGGTGCGACCGATTCCGCGGGTGCGACCGGTTCCGCGGGTGCGGCGGTGGCCTCGTGTCCGGCTGCCGCCAGTTGCCCGGCGGCGGTCTGCTGCTCGGCGCCGGCCGCTGGGGCGTCGTCCTCGAGCAGGGTCGAGAGCGTCTCGGCCAGATCGCTGTGGTCGGCG
>DAIOVT010000416.1:0-3883 GCA_036758885.1 Kineosporiaceae bacterium | reverse complement strand
ATGAGCGGGTGCTCTCTGCCGTCTTGTCTCAGAGCCCGTCTGTCCGCAGGCCGGCTTGAGTTCGGCGAGCCTGCCGAGAAGACCGTTGACGAACGCCGGGGACTCGTCGGTGGACAGCGAACCGGCCAGCGTGACCGCCACGTCGATCACCACGGCGTCGGGCACCTCGTCGCTGTAGAGCAGTTCCCAGGTGGCCAGCCGCAGGATCGCCCGGTCGACCGCCGGCATGCGGTCCAGCGTCCAGCCCTGCGAGTAGGTGCTGAGCAGCTCGTCGATCCGCTCCTGCTCCTGCGACACCCCACGGACCAGGGTCTGGGCGAACTCCCCCAGCTCGGCGTCCCCGGGGGTCAGCCCGGGTGCGCCACCGACCCGCTCGGCGAGCAGCCGACCCACCGGGACACCGCGGGCGTCGGCCTCGAAGATCAGGTCCAGAGCACGCTTGCGCGCCTTGCTCCTGGCACTCATGTGTTAGTTGACCCGGCCCAGATAGTCACCGGTGCGGGTGTCCACCTTGACCTTGGTGCCGGTCTCCAGGAACAACGGCACCTGGATCTGGTAGCCGGTCTCCACGGTGGCGGGCTTGGTGCCGCCGGTGGACCGGTCGCCCTGCAGGCCCGGCTCGGTGTAGGTGATCTCGAGGACCACCGAGGTGGGCAGCTCGACGTACAGCGGGGTGCCGTCGTGGGTGGCCACGATCGCGTTCTGGTTCTCCAGCATGTAGTTGGCGGCATCTCCGACCACGGCGGAGCTCACCGGTAGCTGGTCGTAGGTCGAGGAGTCCATGAAGACGAAATCCTCGCCGTCCTTGTACAGGTACTGCATGTCGCGCTTGTCGACGGTGGCGGTGTCGACCTTGGTGCCGGCGTTGAAGGTCTTGTCGACCACCTTGCCGGAGAGCACGTTCTTCAGCTTGGTGCGCACGAAGGCGCCGCCCTTGCCCGGCTTGACGTGCTGGAACTCCACCACCGACCAGAGCTGGCCGTCGAGGTTGAGCACCAAGCCGTTCTTGAGGTCATTCGTCGATGCCACGTGTCGCCTTCTGTTCTGCTCGGCTGGTTCAAAGATTCGGCCTGACATGCTACCTGTCGTGACCAATGACCGATCACGTGACCGATCGAGCAGCGGGGCGCAGTGGCTCGACGAGCTGCGCGAGCTCACCGCCATCGCACAGGAGGGCCTGACCTACAGCCGGGACGCCTTCGACCTGGCCCGCTTCACCAGACTGAAGGCAGCCACCGCCAGGATCGCTGAACTGCTCGACGAGACCCCGGACGGCGCCCCCTCACCGATCCGGCTCGAGGTCGAGCGGCAGGTCGGTTATCTGACGCCGAAACTCGACGTCCGGGCAGCGGTCTTCGATCAGCAGGCGCGCATCCTGCTGGTCCGCGAACAGCGTGACGGGCTCTGGACACCGCCCGGCGGCTGGGTCGACAGCGGCCAGACCGTCGGGGTCAGCGCGGTGCGAGAAGTGTTCGAGGAGAGCGGGTTTCACGTTCAGGCCGATCGGTTGCTCGGTCTCTACGACCGGGAGAGGTGGGGACACCCCCCGATGACCTGGCACACCCTCAAGGTCGTGGTGGCCTGCCGCCTGATCGGCGGCGAGGCCACCCCGAGCCCCGAGACGACGGAGGTCGGCTGGTTCTCGCGCGAGCGGATCCCGCCGCTGTCACCGGGCCGGATGTCACCCGAGCTGTTGCGGCGGATCTTCGACCATCACGATCAGCCGGACCTGCCCCCGGACATCGACTGAGCCGATCGGTTGTGCCGGATTCGGTTATGCCGGATTCGGTTGTGCCGGATTCAGGTGAGCCGGCGGATGGCGTAGGCGTCCAGCTCGGTGTTCACCCTTTCGGCACTCCAGTTCTCGGCCAGGGCCTGGGCCAGCAGTTCGGTCTGGGCCAGTGGCGTGAGACCACCGATCGGCTGGTCGCGGTCGAGGTTGGTCGGGAACGGGTAGCCGTCGGCGGCCGCGGCGATCGCGTTGCTCAGCGCCGCCTCGCCGGCGCCCGCGGCACGGGCGGCGAGCAGCGCCGGATAGATCGCCTTCGAGGTGCGCACCCGGTCGACCGACTCCATCGCCCGGCCGAAGCCGGAGGAGACCTGCAGCAGGTTGGCCATGCGCTGCACGTCGGCGGAGACGTTGTTGCCGGCGCCGTGGAACAGCGCCGGGTTGAAGAAGCCGGCGTCGCCCTTGCGCAGCGGCAGCTGCACGTAGTTCTGCTCGAAGTACTCGCGGAACGCGGGCAGCCGCCAGGCCAGGTAGCCCGGGGCGTAACTGTGCGAGTACGGCAGGTACATCGTCGGCCCGCTCTCCACCGGCATGTCACTGTGCGCCACCGCCCCCTGCAGGGTGAGCACGGGCGAGAGCAGATGCACATGCGTCGGGTACCGCTCGACGACCTCGTTGGTCAGGAAGCCGAGGTGGTAGTCACGGTGCGGGTCCTGGGCCTTGCCGCCCGGCCGGACGACGTTCACCTGCGAGGTGACCTGGTAGCCCGGGCCGAGCCAGGCGGTGGAGATCAGCTCGATGATGTCGTTGGCGTAGTAGTCGACGAAGGTCTGCGGGTCGCGCAGGGCGAGCTTCTCCAACCCGTTCCAGACCCGCGAGTTGGCGCCGGGCTTGGCGAAGTGGTCGCCTTTGACACCCGCCGACTCCTCCTCGGCGATCACCGCGTCGAACGCGGCGGTCGCCCGGTCGACGACAGTGGTGTCGGCGAAGGCGCCCTGGAAGACGATGACACCAGGGCCGTCGGTGAGCGCTCTGACCAGCTCGGCCTCGACCGCCTCGCGGCCCTCGGCGCTGGACACCGCGCGGCGCAGCGCGGCGGAGTCGTAGAGCAGCACGTTGTCGACGACCTCGGCCGCGTACGGGTAGTCGGCCGGATCGGTGGTCCGGGAGACCAGCGCGACGAAGTCGTCCAGTCGGCAGTCGGACTCACGCAACCGTGAGCCGTGGATCGAGGCACGCAGTTCGGACGTGCCGGAGGTCAGTGCGGTCATGGGCTTCTCCCGAGGCGATCGACGCTGATGACTTGTTCGGTGGGTGAGGCGGATCTCCCGTTCACCGTACGTACCGCCAGCCGCGGGCGCTCTCGCCGAAATCCCTCAAGAACCCCTCAACCAGCCTGCCGCCGCCGACCGCCGGATGGCATTCTCGGCGGATGGCGCACCCGCACCGGATCCGTGAGATCGCCCGCCAGTCGGGCCTGAGCGAGGCGACGGTCGATCGGGTGCTGCACCGGCGGCCGGGGGTGCGGCAGAGCACGATCGCCGAGGTGCACCGGGCGATCGGCGAACTCGACCGGCAACGCGATCAGGTGCGTCTGGTCGGCCGCACGCTGATGCTCGACGTGGTGATGAACGCGCCGGACCGGTTCTCCTCGGCGGTGCGCGCCGCGCTGGAGGCGGAGTTGCCGGCGCTGCGTCCGGCGGTGCTGCGGGCCCGGTTCCACCTGCGCGAGCCGGCCGGGGTGGACGACGTGGTGACCGTGCTCGATCGGATCACCCGGCGCACCGGCGGCAGACGCTCGGGGCCCGCCACCGGGCAGGGCGTGCTGCTCAAGGCCCCCGACTCCGCCGAGGTGGCCGCGGCGGTCGACCGGCTGACCGCCGCCGGGATCCCGGTGGTCACCCTGGTCACCGATCTGACCGGCAGCCGGCGCGCGGCCTACGTCGGCATCGACAACCGGGCGGCCGGGGCGACCGCCGCCTATCTGATCAGCCAATCCCGTTCTCGTGGAACGGTTCTGGTGACCCTGAGCAGCTCGTCGTTCCTGGGCGAGGAGGAGCGGGAACGCGGTTTCCGGCGGGCCCTGGCCGAACTGCAGCCGCGCCGCCGGGTGGTCGGTGTGACCGAGACCGACGGACTCGACGCGACCATGCG
>DAIOVT010000415.1:0-3887 GCA_036758885.1 Kineosporiaceae bacterium | reverse complement strand
CGAGGCGGAACAGACCCCCCGGACGCCGCGACGCGATCCGATCGGTGCCATCGCCGCCGCGGCGGGCTACGAGGACGGCGAGTCCTGGTGGAACGACTGGCTGGAACGGGCCGAGCCGCCGGCCACCGCGCAGCCGCCGCAGGCGCGAGCCACGGAGCCGGAACGGGACAGGGCACCGGAGCAGGTGCCGGATCGTGCCGCCGCGCTGACGGTGTTCGACCAGGTCGCCGAGCTGATGCGGGCCCTGCGCGCGGACGAGACGGGGGCGCCGTCCCGGGCCGATGCCGGCCCGGCCCGGGCGGAGCCGGCCGGAGCCGAACTCTACGAGGCCCGGCGCGAGGCGCACATGCGCCGCGAGATCGCCGCGGCCGAGAAATCGTTGGCGGACAAGCAGATCGACGCCCCGGTCGCGGTGATCTGCGGCGCCTGGCACGTCCCCGCGCTCGACGGCAGCATCGCTGCCGCCACGGCCGCGGACCGGCGGCTGCTGACCCGGTTGCCGAAGGTGAAGGTCAAGCTGGCCTGGGTGCCCTGGACGGCGCCGCGGCTGTCCACGGTGAGCGGGTACGGCGCCGGGGTGCCCGCCCCGCGCTGGTACGCCCACCTCTGGCAGCACGGACACGGCCCGCAGGGTGCGACGCTGTGGGCGGTGCACGTGGCCCGGGTGCTGCGCGAGGAGGCCGGTGCCGGAGTCTCCCCGGCCGCGGTGATCGAGACGGTGCGTCTGGGCAATCAACTGGCCGCGCTGCGCGGGCGCCCGCAACCCGGCTTCGAGGAGAGCCGGGACGCGGTGATCGCCACGCTCTGCGGCGGCGAGGACCTGCTCTGGCACCGGCACGCGGCGCAGATCCTGCTGGGTTCGGACGTCGGCGAGGTGCCCGCCGAGGCGGGGACGGCGCCCCTGCTCGAAGACCTGCAACGACAGCAGCGGTCGCTGCGGCTGCCGGTACAGGCCGACCCCAAAGAGCTCTCCCTCGATCTGAGGAGCACTGCAGGTGCCGCGAAATCCGTTCTGCTGCACCGGCTTCGGCTGCTCGAGGTGGACTGGGCGAGTCAGACCGACAGTGGTCGCAGCCGGGGGACCTTCCGGGAACGGTGGATCCTGGCCTGGGAGCCCGAACACGCGGTCGCCCTGGTCGAGAAGGCCGTGTACGGCGCCACGGTCGCCGCGGCGGCACAGTCGCTGACCCGGTCCCGGATCGCCGGCCTCACCGATCCGGCGGCGCTGACCGCGCTGGTGCAGGCCGCCCTGGAGGCCGAACTCGCCGATGCGGTGGCGGAGGGTCTGGACCGGCTGGCCGTGGTCGCGGCACGGACCCGGGGCTGCCTCGAGTTGCTGCTCACCGTGCCGCCGCTGATGGAGCTGCACCGCTACGGCACGGCACGGCGGATCGCGCTCGGCCAGGTCGCGGTGCTGGTCGAGGAACTGCTGGTGCACGCCGCGATCGCGTTGCCGAACTCGGCCCGCGATCTCGACGAGCAGCAGGGTCTCGCCCTCGCCGGCGCCGTCGAGGCGGTGCAGGCGGCTCTGCTGGTCAGCGAACCGGACCCGGATCCCGGGGCCGAACCAGGACAGGCGGACGACGGCCACGGCCCCGGTGCGGGGCCTTCGGAATCGTCACGACAGTTGTGGCGCAAGGCGTTACGCGGCACGCAGGCCGACCCGCGTACCGACCCCCGGGTGCGCGGCAGCCTGGTCCGGCTGGCCCGGGACGCCGGCTGGGCGGACGACGACGAGGGTGCCCGGGAACTGGGCCGGGCGCTGTCCCCGGGGGTCGCGGTGAGCGATGCCGCGGCGTTCTTCGAGGGCTTCTTCACCGGCGCCACCACGCGGTTGATCCACGACGACCAGCTCCGCCGCATGGTCGACACCTGGCTCGCCGGCCTGGGGGAGGAGCAGTTCGTGCAGTACCTGCCGCTGTTCCGCCGTGTGTTCGCCGACCTCGACGCGGCGGAGCGCCGATACCTGTTCAGCGCGTTGCGTTCCGGAGCGCGCCGCACCACCGCCGGCACCCGGCACGACCCCGCCGGCCTGGCGGAGTGGCCGGACCAGGAGATGGCGCTGCTCGCGCTGCTCGGACCCGCCTCGCCGCAGGCCCGGTCATGGACGACGATCTGACCCCGCCGCCGGCCGCCCCGGAGCCGGCCAGCCAAGAACAGCCGGAACGGAGTGCGGACGGCGACGCCGAACGGGTGCGCCGATGGCAGTTGATGCTCGGTCAGGACGAGAACCTCTCCGCGCGGGACCGCCGGCTGAATCTGGCACTGGGCGCGCTCTACGACGGCGGCTCCTCGGGTTCGGCGGGCAAGGGCGGTACTCGTGGTGGTCTGGGCCGCTCGGCACCCAAGGTCGCGCAGTGGCTCGGCGACGTCCGGGAGTTCTTCCCCACCCCCGTGGTGCAGGTGGTGCAACGCGACGCCCTGCAGCGGCTCGGCCTGCAGCAGATGCTCGTCGAGCCCGAGTTCCTGGCCGCGCTCGAGGCCGACGTCAACCTGGTCGCCGACCTGATCAGCCTGCGCTCGATGATCCCCGAGGCCGCCCTGCAGACCTGCCGGGACGTCGTCGCCAAGGTGGTGGCCGACCTGCTCGAACGTCTCGAGCAGCGCACCGCCGAGGCGGTGCGCGGTGCGGTGAACCGCACCCAGCGCACCACCAGGCCCCGCCCCGGCGACATCGACTGGGGACGCACCGTCGAGGCGAACCTGCGGCACTACCAGCCCGGCCTGCGCACCGTCGTCCCGGAGCGGTTGATCGGTTTCCGCAGGCACCGGCGCCGGATCGCCGATCTCGACGAGGTCGTGCTCTGCGTCGACCAGTCCGGTTCGATGGCCACCTCGGTGGTCTACGCGTCGGTCTTCGCGGCCGTGCTCGCCTCGCTGCCGGTGGTGCGCACCCGATTGGTGTGTTTCGACACCGCCGTGCTCGATCTCACCGACGAACTGGACGATCCGGTCTCGGTGCTCTTCGGCGTCCAACTCGGCGGTGGCACCGACATCAACCAGGCGATCGCCTACTGCGAGAGCCGGATCGAACGTCCGGCGCAGACTCATCTGGTGCTGATCACCGACCTCTTCGAGGGCGGCGACGCCGGTGAACTGCTCGCCCGGCTGGAGGCCCTGGCCGGCTCCGGGGTCAACGTGATCACCCTGCTCGCGCTCACCGACGAGGGACGCCCCGGCCACGACGCGGATCTCGCCGGCCAGGTCGCCGCGCTCGGCATCCCGGCCTTCGCCTGCACCCCGCACGACTTCCCGGATCTGATGGCCGCCGCCCTGAACCGCGCCGACCTGCGCGACTGGGCCGCCGAACGCGACATCCCGGTCGTCGCCCCGGCACCCCCCGACCTGGGCCCCGGAGCCCCCGGCTGAAGCGTGCAGTTCTGCATGATCACGGGGGAGGGGTGCGCGGTTCTGCATGATCACGGGGGCGGGGGTGTGCAGTTCTGCATGATCACGGGGAGGTGGGGCTGCGATCACCCCACCCGTGGTGATCGTGCAGAGGGTGACCGTGCAGAGGGTGATCATGCAGAGGGTGACCGTGCAGAGGGTGATCATGCAGAATTGCAGGTCGCGTGTCCCGCGGCCACGCACGAGAACTCGCCCCACCCCGCCGTGATCATGCAGAAGTGCACGACCGGAGTGGCCGGCGCCCACGTGGGACGCATCGTGGTGTCCCACGTGGGACCATGGGCGCAACCGAGTGAGTGAGGTAATACCAGCGTGTCCCCGAAGGCCCGCACGGCCCTGATGCCGTCGCAGACCCCTGCCGAGCAGATCCGCAATTTCTGCATCATCGCGCACATCGACCACGGCAAGTCGACCCTGGCCGACCGGATGCTGCACATCACCGGTGTGGTCGACCCCCGGCAGATGCGCGACCAGTACCT
>DAIOVT010000414.1:0-3887 GCA_036758885.1 Kineosporiaceae bacterium | reverse complement strand
TGACCCGCCGCGGCGCGGTCGTGGTGCACCAGGGCAACGCCAGGGTGCACGTCAGCGGCCACGCCAGCGCCGGCGAGCTGCTCTACTGCTACAACGTGATCCGGCCGCGCAACGTGATGCCGGTGCACGGCGAGGCGCGGCACCTGGTGGCCAACGCCAAGCTGGCGATCGCCACCGGCATCGCCCCCGAGCGGGTGGTGGTCGTCGAGGACGGCGCGGTCGTCGACCTGGTCGACGGCCGGGCCCGGGTGGTCGGCACGCTGCCGGTCGGGTATGTCTACGTCGACGGCCTGAGCGTCGGCGAGATCACCGAGGCCGACCTGCTCGACCGGCGGATCCTCGGCGACGAGGGCTTCATCTCGGTGATCGTCGTGGTCGACTCGGGCAGCGGAAAGATCGTCGCCGGGCCGGAACTGCATGCGCGGGGCTTCATCGAGGACGACTCGATCTTCGACGAGGTCCGCCCGAAGCTGACCGCGGCGCTCGACGAGGCGGCCACCTCGGGCATCAGCGATCCCGTTGCGCTGCAACGGATCCTGCGCCGAACGGTCGGCAAGTGGGTGTCCGACAACCACCGCCGCCGGCCGATGATCATTCCCGTCGTGGTCGAGGCCTGAGGCGGCCCGGTAACGGGGACAGGGACGGACTCGGGGACAGTTCATGGATGACGCACCGACGGGACGGCGGCCCGGCCAGGCGCAGGTGATCTGCGCCGGTGCCTGCGTGGTCGACCGCAAGTTCGTACTCAACGCCCCGGCGGTCGCGGCCACCTCCAACCCCGGCCGGGCGATGACGTCGTTCGGCGGTGTGGCCCGCAACGTGGCCGAGAACCTGACCCGGCTCGGCAACCCGGTCTCGCTGGTCTCCCGGGTCGGCGACGACGACGCCGGCCGCGCGGTGGTCGCGCACCTGGCCGCGCTCGGCGTCGACGTCCAGCGGGTGGCGGTGGCGCCGTCCGGGGAGACCGCCCAGTACGTGGCGATGCTCGACCCGTTCGGCTCGCTGGTGATCGCCGCGTCGGCGATGGACGTGCTCGACGGTCTGGCGCCGTCCGACCTGGACGCCGCCTGGCCGACCGCGCTCGAGGCCGGTGCGCTGGTCTTCGTCGATTGCAACCTGCCCTTGGACTCGCTCGCCCACGCCGTGCGCCGGGCCCGGATGACGCCGTCCTGCAGGCTGGTCGTCGAGGCGGTCTCGGTGCCCAAGGTGGCCCGGCTGCCCCGCGATCTCTCCGGGATCGACCTGCTGTTCTGCAACGGCGACGAGGCCGAGGCCCTGGCCCGGCACCACGGCTGGCCGCTGACCGGCAACACCCTCGACCTCGCCGAGGTGCTGATCGGTCAGGGGGCGCGCAACGTGGTGATCACCCGGGGCGCGGCCGGGGCGCTGATCGCCGACTCCGACGGCACCCGGTTCATACCGGCCACCGCGGCCCACGTCTACGACGTGACCGGCGCCGGTGATGCGCTGGTGGCGGGCACGCTGACCATGCTCGCCGGCGGCGCCACCCTGGACGACGCGGTGCTCGGCGGCACCCTGGTCGCCGCGCTCACCGTCGAGAGCCGGTACAGCGTCCGCCCGGACCTGTCGGTCGACCTGGTCGACGCCGCCGCGCTGCACCGGTTACGCCGTCCGGGCATGTTCCTGGCCGCGCGGGCCAGCGTCGCCGACGCCTTCGATCTCGGCCACCGGCCACCCGGTACTGTGCGCCCGTGAGCGCGCAACCACCTTCCAGCCCGTTGATCGACGTCGCCCCCGAGGTGGCGGACACCCTGGCCGCCGGCGGTGCGGTGGTGGCCCTGGAATCGACGATCATCACCCACGGGATGCCCTACCCGGACAACCTGGCCACGGCGCTGGACGTCGAACAGGTGGTTCGCGACGGGGGCGCGGTCCCGGCCACGATCGCCCTGGTCGGCGGACGCATCCGGGTGGGCCTGGACCGGGACACCCTGGAGAAGCTGGCCGCCGACCCGGGAGTGGTCAAGGCGTCGCGGCGTGACCTGCCCGCTCTGGTCGCCGGTGGACGCAGCGCGGGGACGACGGTGGCCGCCACCATGTACCTTGCGCACCTGGCCGGCATCGCGATCTTCGCCACCGGCGGGATCGGCGGGGTGCATCGCGGCGCCGAGTCGACCTTCGACGTCTCCGCCGATCTCGACGAACTCGGCGCCACCCCGGTCGCGGTGGTCTGCGCCGGTGCGAAGTCGCTGCTCGACCTGCCCAAGACCCTGGAAACCCTTGAGACCCAAGGTGTTTCGGTGATCGGGCTGGCGACCGACGAGTTCCCGGCGTTCTTCACCCGCAGCTCCGGGCTGCCGGTCGACCACCGGGTGGAGACCCCCGCCGAGCTGGCCGCGGTGCTGCGCGCGCACCGCGAACTGGCGATGCGCGGCGGGGTGCTGGTGGTCAACCCGATCCCGGTCGAGGCCGAGCTGGACGCCGTCGAGATCGAGACGCGCATCGCCGAGGCGGTCGCCCAGGCGCAGGCCGAGGGTATCTCCCGCAAGGACGTCACGCCCTACCTGCTGGCCCGGATCAACGAACTCACCGGCGGTGAGTCGCTGACCGCGAACATCGCCCTGATCCGGCACAACGCGCGGATGGCTGCGCTCACCGCGGTGGCCCTGGCTGCGGGCGGTTCAGCGCAGCCCTGAACGGCTCAACCGTTTGACCCGTCTGACCCGTTGGCGCGGCGTGGCGTGACGTGGGCGACCGGGTTCACGAAGGCTTGGTGTCGCTGTCCTCGGGTGCTGCCGCACGGGCGTTGCGGCGCCGCCACGCGCGCAGCCGGGCGAAGACGCCTCCGGTGGCGATCGCCTGACCCATGGCCGCACCGGTGGAGGCGTCGCTGCCGGCGGCCAGCATTCCCGCTGCCATGCCCCTGAGGTTGTCGCTGCAGGCGCGGCACAGGCGCCGTCCGGTGACCGAGACCACCGGTGAGCCGGAGGTGCGACGGCGGCAGCTCGCACAGGTGAAGGCCATGGGTCGATCGTAAGTGATCATGCCCGGGCCGCGGCGGCGCCGATTCTTCGTCATGCGCAGGAAACAAGCCCGCCTCGGTGACGGATCAGCCTCGGCTTCTTCCGGGGGGCCGGCATGGCCTAGCGTGCGAGGGGTCACACCCAGCCTTACCCATATCGATGTCAGCGCGCAGGTGAGGGCATCGAAGTCGTCGGTGCCAAGGGCGGTCCGATGATCACAACGGCGTAACCAGGAACAGGAGTGATCGCGGTGAAGATCGGCGTTCCACGCGAGGTCAAGAATCACGAGTACCGGGTGGCCATCACGCCGTCCGGTGTGCACGAACTGACTCGACATGGTCATGAGGTCTTCATCGAGCGGGAGGCCGGTGCCGGCTCCTCGATCGCGGACGCCGACTACCTGGGCGCGGGGGCGAAGATCCTGGACGCGGCGGACGACGTCTGGGCCACCGCCGAGATGATCCTCAAGGTGAAGGAACCGATCGCGAGCGAGTACGAGCGGATGCGGGAGGGGCAGACCCTCTTCACCTATCTGCACCTCGCCGCCGACGGCCCGCTCACCCAGGAGCTGATCGCGCGCAAGGTCACCGGTATCGCCTACGAGACCGTCGAGCTGCCCGACCACTCACTGCCCCTGCTCGCCCCGATGAGCGAGGTCGCCGGCCGGCTGGCGCCGCAGGTCGGCGCGCACACGATGATGCGGGCGCAGGGTGGCCGCGGTGTGCTGATGGGCGGCGTCACCGGTGTCTACGCGGCCAAGGTGGTCGTCATCGGCGCCGGAGTGGCCGGCCAGAACGCCGCCGCGATCGCGCTCGGCATGCAGGCCGAGGTGCTGCTGCTGGACCGCAACGTCTCCCGGCTGCGCGAGATGGACTGGATCTATCAGGGGCACTGCCAGACCGT
>DAIOVT010000413.1:0-3900 GCA_036758885.1 Kineosporiaceae bacterium | reverse complement strand
GTGCAGGCCGGACCGCCGGTGCTGTAGGCGTCGTTGAACATCCGCCGCGAGCCCGGAACCGTCTGCGACGTACCGAGTTTCACGCAGTCGGGCACCTGCACCATCGAGTCGCGGGGGATGCTCACCGCGGATGCCCAGGTGCGGTCGGCCGACAGGTGCACCAGCACCGCGGTGTCCGACTTCGGACCGTCCTCGTTGACCCCGCCGATGAAGTCGTTGCCGCCCTCGCGGGAGTCCGAACCCATCACCAGCACGTTCACCGGGCGGCCGCCGTCCGGGTTCGGGGCCGCCTCGGTCGGCCGGGTGGTGCCCAGCATCGGGGTCAGGTCGACGGTGTGGATGTTGCGCTTCAGCATGGTCAGCGCGACCGCCGTGCCCCCGCCGACGAGCAGTCCGAGGATCGCCAGACCGACCACGACGCGCCGCAACCAATGAGTCGTGGACGGCGCCGCGTGCGCGCCGCGCAGCCCGTAATCGGCCGTGCTGCGGCGACCTTGCCGGTGGCGATGGTGCTCCCGGTCGGATCGGGCCGAGCGACGGCCCTCATGATCCGGCGCGTTCGAACTCACTGCGCGATGGTCCCACGGAACCCTGTGTGCCCGTGGGCGTCCTGGCAGAAGGAGATCGTGCGGTTCTGCATGATCACGCTGGGTTTGTGCGGGTCAGCGGACCTTGATGCCGCCGGTGTTCACCCCGGTGGTGCGGTCGCTGGCCGGCACCGCGACCCGGTAGGTCAGGCTGCGGTTCAGCCCGGTGAAGGTCACCCGGCCGGAGCTCGGCATCGACTTCGAGGTCACGCTCACCCACTTCGACCCCTTGGCCCGCTGCAGCAGCACCCGCGAACCACGCACCACCGGGTTCACCGAGGCGGTGAGCTTGCGGCTGCCCACACTGACCCGCACCTGGGCCAGCGCCGGGATCAGCACCGGGGCCGAGGCCGCCGTCGCGATCGTCGGGGCACCCGCGTACATCGAGTTGACGGTCAGCGAACCCGTCGCCGCCGCGGTGACCACGAAGAGTCCCTGGGCGTTGGTGGTCTGCGCCCTGCAGGTGCGCCGCGGGTTGGGCGCCGCCGCCACACACGCCGTCGCCGGGGTCGCCGGGGCCACCTTGCCGTTGATCAGCAGCCGGAAGGTCACCTTGGCGGTGCCGCGGAAGCCCACCGACTTCGGGGCGGAGACCACCTGCAGCGCCGAGCCGACCGGCTTCGGGGCCGGCGCGGGGGCGGCCAGGTCACCCGCCTTGATCGCCTTGGCCCGGGCGATCGCGGCCACCGGGGCCACCATGCCGTACCCCGAGGCGTTGTCCCGGCCCTTCGCTCCCAGGTCTTGCGCGGTACCGGTCAGGATGGCGTTCACCTGGGCCGAAGAGGCGGCCGGCAGCGCGGCCTTGACCAGCGCCGCGACCGCGGAGACCAGCGGCGTCGACATCGACGTGCCGTCCACGATGGCGTAGCCCGCGGTGGGAACCGTGGAGAGGATGTCGCGTCCGGGGGCGACCAGGTCGACCCACGAGCCGGTGCCCGAGAAGTACGACACCGCGTCGTTGCGGTCGCTCGAGCCGACCGCGATCACTCCGTTGAACGCCGCCGGGTAGAGGGTCGGGTTGCCCAGCCGGCGCAGGTTTCCGGCCGCGCTGACCATCACCACCCCGCGGGTCAGCGCATAGGAGACCGCGGCGTCCTCGGCGGCCGAGTACTGGGCCGAGCCCACCGACAGGTTGATCACCTTGGCGCCCCGGTCGACCGACCAGGCGATGCCCTTGGCCACCGCGGTGTCGGTGCCGACGCCGTCGCCGCCGAGCACCCGCACCGGCAGGATCCGCACGCCCTGGGCCAGGCCGGCCCCGCCGACACCGT
The DNA here is from genome assembly GCA_036758885.1 of Kineosporiaceae bacterium. Classification (GTDB taxonomy): domain Bacteria; phylum Actinomycetota; class Actinomycetes; order Actinomycetales; family Kineosporiaceae; genus DAIOVT01. The sequence continues at coordinate 2,042 of DAIOVT010000413.1, read as the reverse complement.
TGCCCGCCTTCGCGGCGATGAGTCCGGCGATGTGGGTGCCGTGCCCGTTCGGGTCGGCCTGTCCGTTGCCCGGAGCCACCAGGTCGGTGCCGCCGAGGACCACGCCGCTCAGATCCGGATGCTTGCCGTAGACCCCGGTGTCGAGCACCGCCACCATCAGTCCGTTGCCCGGCTGTGCGGCCCAGACCTGCTCGGCCTTCAGCCGGCTCAGTGCCCACTGCCGGCTGCGCAGCGGGTCGGTCGCCGCCGCGCCCACGGTCGCCCCGGTGGTTCCGGACGCCGTGCTTCCGGCCGCCACGCTGGGGGCCGACGTGCTGTCCGCCGCCGCGCGGGGGGCGGCGGGGTTGCCGGCGCCGTCGGGGCCGTCGGCGCCGTCGGGGCTGCCGGGGCTGTCGGTGCTGTTGGACGGCGAGGTGGCCGGCGAGGGATCGACGTCGGCCAGCTTCACCGTGGTCTGCACGTTCAGGCCGAGCACACCCGGATCGGCGAGCGCCGAGCCGGCCTTCTGCTCCGCTTCGGTGCGGTTCGCGGCGGTGACGGTCTCGATGACCGGTTTGCCGTCCTGTTCACGCACGGTCACCAGGGTCACCGGGCCGGACTTCGGTGCCGTGGCCAGTACCTGCTTCGCGGTCGAGGGCCTGCGTGAGCGCACGGTCTCGGTCCACGGCCGGGTGGTCTGATCCGCGGCGGAGCCGGATGCGTCCGGGGAGGTGCCGGCCGAGTAGCCCGGCATGCCGCCGGCCGCCCCGCCGGCCGGGTGGGCGACGTCCGGGGTCTGCCAGGTCTGTGCCGCCCCGGCCGGGTTCTGCAGCGAATCGTCGCCGCCCTGCGACCAGCGGGTATCCGGCGACGAATCGCTGGATGCGTCCAGGGAGGGGTCCGCCGGAGCGGCGGCGGCGCTCGGCCGGGTGCCGGCCTCGGCGCCCGCGGACGCATCGGGCGAGGCGGTGAACATCGCCGTCGTCGGGCCCGCCCCGCCGCAGCCGGAGAGTGCCGTGATCGTGGTCGCACACAACAGTGCGACGCTCAGCCGACGGCCCTTCTGCTGCCGTCCTCGTGGGCCGCGCTCTGCCGCCGTCCGGAATGTATGTGACCCACCGTGTTCATGCACTGACATAGAGTTACATGAATTGATGGCCGCTCGACGGAGAACCGCGCCGACAGGGGGATCCCTGATCGTGCCGCGAGCGTTACGCGGGCAGGATGTCCATCGTGAACGACGAGACCAGGCGTGCCGGGCTGCGCCGCATGAAGCGGATCGCCACCGGTCTCCTGATCGCGGCCAGCATCATCTACCTGATCACCCTGTGGCTCGACCGCGACGGTTCGGCCGGCTCCTGGGTCGGTTTCGTGAACACCGCGGCCGAGGGGGCGATGGTCGGTGCGCTCGCCGACTGGTTCGCGGTCACCGCGCTGTTCCGGCACCCGCTCGGGCTGAAGATCCCGCACACCGCGATCATCCCGACCCGCAAGGACGCGCTCGGGGTGAACCTGCAGGACTTCGTCGCCACCAACTTCCTCACCGAGGACGTCGTACGCAAGCGCGTCTCGGACGCCCAGATCTCGCGCCGGGTGGGCGAGTGGCTGGGCCGGCCCGCGAACGCCGACCGGGCCACCGCCGAGCTGGCCAACCTGGTGCGCGGCGCGATGACCGTGATGCGCGACGAGACCGTGGTCGCCGTGCTCGAGGACATCGTCTTCCGCAAGGTGCTGCGCCGGCCGTGGGGGCCGCCGTCCGGACGTCTTCTGCAACAGATCGTCGAGGACGGCGCCCACCACCGCCTGGTCGACGTCGGCGCCGAACAGCTCTACCTGTGGCTCAAGGAACATCAGGACGTGATCGTCCGGCTGGTGCTCGACCGGGCCCCCGCCTGGACGCCGAACTGGCTCGACCAGCGGGTCGCCGACCGCGCCTACGCCGAGGCGCTGCGGTTCGCCTCCGACGTGCGCGCCGACCCCCAGCACCGCGCCCGCAAGGCCCTGGACAACCTGATCGCCGAGTTCGCCCAGAATCTGCAGCACGACCCCGAGATGCAGGCCCG
>DAIOVT010000412.1:0-3904 GCA_036758885.1 Kineosporiaceae bacterium | reverse complement strand
GATGAACTCGCGACCGATGATCTTCCGTTTCGCCTCGGGGTCGCTCACCCCGGCCAGCGCGTCGAGGAAGCGCTGTTGCGCGTCGACCGTCACCAGCCGCACCCCGGTGGCCGCCACGAAGTCGCGTTCGACCTGTTCGACCTCTCCCTCGCGGAGCAGGCCGTGGTCGACGAACACGCAGGTCAGCTGGTCGCCGACGGCCTTCTGCACCAGGGCCGCGGCGACGGCCGAGTCGACGCCGCCGGAGAGTCCGCAGATCACCCTCGCGGTGCCGACCTGTTCGGCGATCCGGGCCACCTGCTCGGGGATCACGGTGCCGGTGGTCCAGACGGGCGCGATGCCCGCGCCCTTGGTCAGGAAGTTGACCAGCACGTCCTGACCGAACTCGGAGTGCCTGACCTCGGGGTGCCACTGGACGCCGAACAGCCGCCGGTCGGCGTTCTCGAAGGCGGCCACCGGAACCTGGCTGGTGCTGGCGACGACCCGGAAGCCCTCGGGCGGACGCATCACGCTGTCGCCGTGACTCATCCAGACCGCCTGCTGCGCGGGCTGCCCGTCGAGCAGTACCGAGGCCGACTGCACCGCCTGCAGGTCGGTGCCGCCGTACTCGCGGGACCCGGTGGGTGCGACCTCGCCGCCGAGGGCCTGGGCCATCGCCTGGAAGCCGTAACAGATGCCGAGCACCGGGACCCCGGCGTCGAACAGCGCCGGGTCGACCGACGGCGCCCGATCGGCGTACACGCTGGCCGGTCCCCCGGACAGGATGATCGCCGCCGGGGCGCGCGCGATCATCTCGGAGACGCTCGCCGTGTGCGGAACGATCTCGGAGTAGACGTTCGCCTCACGTACCCGTCGCGCGATCAGCTGGGCGTACTGCGCCCCGAAGTCGACGACCAGAACCGGACCATCATTCACCCGGCAAGCCTATCCAGTCCTTCCAGCCGGTCCGCCCGGCCACCGGCGGGAGGTGCTCAGTCGTCCGCTCAGCTACCGGGGACCGGGGAGTCGACGGTGAGCTCCCCCATCTCGTCCCAGCCCGTGCCGTCGACCTGACGGCTGACGATCCGGGGCGTCTCCATCAGCGCCTGGCCGAGCTGTCCCATCGCCGTGCGGAAGTGCTCGGAGTTCACGTGCGGGCCGGCCCCGTCGTCGGTGAACGCCTCGACCAGCACGTAGACCCGCGGGTCCTCGAGGCTGCGCGACCACTCGAACCACAGGTTGCCCGGCTCGGCGCGGGTGGCCTCGGTGAACTCCTTCACCAGCGCCGGCCAGCGCTCGGTCCACTCCGGTCTGGTACGGAACTTGACAACGATCAGGTACATCGTTCACCCCTTGGTCAGGAGACCTGCGAAAGGCGTTGCCGGTCAATGGATCAGCAACGAACTACGTCACCAGCAGTTGGGCGACGCCGAGAACCACCAACAGCCCACCGAACAGAACCAGCGCCTCGTCCATGCGCCGATTCCGGTCGACCCGACGACGCACCGCACTGGGCAACGATTCGGGTCTGGCGGCGCGCACCAGTGCCAGTTGGACGACGGCGAGCAGGGCGAGAAGCGCACCTGTCGCCACCAGCGGCTCCCGCGAGGCGGGAGCCGCCAGCAGCAGCAGATCGGCAAGCATCGAGTGCCGGCCCAGCGGTTCTCAGTAGATGTTCGAGGGCCGGACCATGCCCTCGGCCAGGTCGCCGAAGCCGGGAGCCATGATCGCCCCAGGGTTGACCATCACCTGTTCCACGACCGCGGTCTCGGTGGTGATCAACAGCGCCGCGATCGAGGCGGCCGCCTCCAGCGCACTGCGGGTGACCTTCGCCGGGTCGACGATCCCTGCGGCGGCCAGATCGGCGTACTCGCCGGTCATCACGTCGAAGCCGACGCCGCTCTCACCGCCGCTGACCCGCTCGTAGACCTCTTCACCGTCGAAGCCGGCGTTGCGGGCGATCCAGCGCAACGGCTCGCCCAGGGCCCGGCTGACCACGTCGGCACCTCGTTCGAGGTCACCGGACAGGCCCAGACCGGCGAGTTGACCGGTGGCCTGGGCCAGTGCCGTGCCGCCCCCGGCAACCACACCCTCCTCGAGCGCCGCCTGGGCGGCGGCGAGGGAGTCCTCGACGCGAAGCATCCGTTCCTTCTGCTCCACGCTGGTCACGCCGCCCACACTGATCACGGCGATCCGGCCGGAGAGCCGGGCGATCCGCAGCCGCAGCGAGTCCTGGTCGTGCTCGATGCGAGCCCGCTCCAGCTGCTTCTCCAGTTGCGCGATCCGCGACTGCACCAGCGAGCCCTCCCCGGCGCCACCGATGATCGTGGTCGAGTCCTCGGTGATCGTGATCCGTTCACAGGAACCGAAATCGCGCTCGGTCACCTCGGTCAGGCTCACCCCCGAGTCATCGCTGACCACCCGGCCGCCCAGCGCGGCGGCGAGATCCTCCAACTCGGCCACCCGGCGGTGACCGAAGCCGGGGGCGCGAACGACCACCGAGCCGAACGTGCCGTGCACGTTGCCACTGACGATCATCTGCAACGCCGGACCGTCGACGTTCTCGGCCAGGATCACCAACGGCCGCTGCACCCGGCGGGCGGCCTCGACGGTCGGCATCAGCTCCTGCACCTGACTGATCTTCTTGTTGGTCAGCAGGATCACCGGACGGTCGAGAACCGCCTCCATCTTGTCCCTGTCGGTGACCATGTACGGGGAGATGTACCCGTGGTCGAACTCGATGCCGTCGACCACGTCGACCCGGGTCTCGGCGGTGCCGGAGTCCTCGACCTCGACCACGCCGTTCGCCCCGGTCGCGACCAGAGCCTGTGCCACCACGGCACCGATCCGCTCGTCGTCGTTGGCGGCCAGGGTCGCGATGCGCTCCAGATCCGCTTCTCCGGCAACGGGAACCGACGACTTGCGCAGTGCCTCGACGACGATCTCGACGGCCTTCTCGATGCCCCGGCGGACGCGCATCGGGTTCGCCCCGTCGTCCACCGCAGCCAGGCCCTCGCGCACCATGGCCTGGGCCAGCACGGTGGCGGTTGTGGTGCCGTCCCCGGCGTTGCCGTTGGTCTTCATCGCCACTTCCTTCACCAACTGCGCACCCATGTTGGCGAAGGGTTCGCTGAGCTGGATCTCGCGGGCGATGGTGACACCGTCGTTGGTGATGGTGGGCGGTCCGGTGAGCTTCTCCAGGACGGCGTTGCGTCCCTTCGGGCCGAGGGTGACCTTGACCGCGTCGGCCAGTGCGTTGACACCGACTTCGAGCCTGCGGCGGGCGTCGAGGTTGAACAGGAGGTCCTTTGCCATGACAGAGGTCCTTTCTCTGAGATCCGGTGTCAGGGAACGAGAATCGCCCGGCCGCGGACCTTGCCCGCGTCGAGGTCGTCGATCGCCTGCTGGTAGTCGGCGAGGGCGTACTGCGCGGTGTGCAGGCTGACCTTGCCGGCCGCGGCCAGCGCCATCAGATCCTGCAGATCGGTGTACGAGCCGACCAGGTTGCCGATGAAGTTGATCTCGGTGGAGATGATGTCGATCGTGGGCACATTGATGTTCTCGCCGTAGCCGATGACGTAGTAGTGGCCCGCCCGGCGCAGCATCGCCACGCCCTCGCTGGTCGCCCCGCCCTCGCCGACGAAGTCGAGCACCGCCTCGGCACCGTTCCCCCCGGTCATCTCGAGCAACTGCTCGACGTGGGTGCCGTCGGCCACGATCGTGTGATCCGCGCCGACGTTCTTGGCCAGGGCCAGCGCGTCCGGGTTACGGTCCACCACCACCAGCGTCGCCGACGACATCGCCTTCATGCACTGGATGCCGATGTGGCCGAGCCCGCCGGCACCGATCACCAGGCAGACGTCGCCCGGCCGCAGGATCCGGGCCGCCTTGGCCGCGGCGTGCTGTGCGGTCAGGCCGGCGTCGG
>DAIOVT010000411.1:0-3928 GCA_036758885.1 Kineosporiaceae bacterium | reverse complement strand
CCCGGTGCACCCGGTCACCGTCGACACCTTCAACTACGCGCCGGTCGCGGTGGCCGTGGTGGCGATCTTCGCGACGGTGAGCTGGTTCGCCGGAGGCCGCAACTACTTCATGACCAGACTCGACAAGTCCACCGACTCGCAGGTGTGACCGCGGCGGTCATGGTTCCCGAACAGCAAGGTCCCGAGACGGCACCGGGCGCAGGTCTGGATCAGCTGATCCTTCGCCCGGTGCGCGGTCACCACGCCTTCGAGTCCTGCGTCGAACAGCTGGCCACCGCGATCCGGCTGGGCGTCTATCCACCGGGCAGCACGCTGCCGCCGGAACGCGAACTCGCGAGCATGCTCGCGGTCTCCCGGGCCACCCTGCGTCAGGCGATGACGGCGCTGCGCACCGCGGGCGTCGTCCGCACCCGGCGCGGCCGCGGCGGCGGCACCGTCGTGCTGCCGCAGTCGAGCACGCAGCCGCCGGACTGGACCGGGCTCACCGGGGCCGGTGAGAAGCAGGGACTGGTGGAGCGGTTGCCGCAACTGCTCGACGCACTGGTGTTCCGTGCGGTGGTCGAGCCGGGCGCCGCCGAACTGGCCGCACAGCGTTGTGCCCGAGGCGAATTGGACGACGCCGACCGGGCCGAGCTGGTCGAGGCGCTCGAGCAGGTCTGCGCCGCGAAGGGCCGGGCCGAGCACCGGCGCTGCGACAGCAGACTGCACCTGCGCATCGCCAGCCTCAGCGGTTCGGCCCGCACCAGCGCCGCGGTAGCCGAGGTGCAGGACGATCTGCACACGATGCTCGAGGCGATCCCGGTGCTGCCGGTGAACATTGCGCACTCCACCGAGCAGCACCGGGCGATCGTCGCGGCAGTGCTGGACGGCGACCCCCGCCGCGCCCGGCGGGTGATGGGCCAGCATTGCGCCGACACCGCGGCGCTGTTGCGCGGCCTGCTGGCCACCCCGCCCGCCGCGCCGTCCCCGAAGTCGTCGCAACCGTCCGAGAGATCACAGCAGCGAGCCACGACCCGACCAGGAAGGGCATCAGATGCGTAACCAGCGCTACCTGACCATGGAGGAGTTGTACACCCGGATCGCCTCCGGCGAGATCGACACCGTGATCACCGCGTTCACCGACATGCAGGGACGCCTGCAGGGCAAGCGGTTTCATGCCCAGCACTTCGTCGACGTGGTGGCCGGGCACGGCAGCGAGGGCTGCAACTACCTGCTCGCGGTGGACGTCGACATGAACACCGTCGACGGTTACGCGATGAGTTCGTGGGCGAGCGGCTACGGGGACATGGAGTTCGTGATCGACACCGAGACGATCCGCCTGGTCAGCCATCTGCCCGGCACCGTGATGATCCAGTGCGACCTGGCCTGGGCCGACCACTCCCCCGTGATCGCCTCTCCGCGAAGCATTCTCAAGCATCAGCTGGCCCGCCTCGCCGAGCGGGGCTGGATCGCGCTGGCCGGCACCGAGCTCGAGTTCATCGCCTTCGAGGACAGTTACGAGAGCGCACAACGGGCGAACTGGCACGAACTCAACCCGAGCAACCTCTACAACGTCGACTACTCGATCCTGGGCACCACCCGGGTGGAACCGCTGCTGCGCGAGATCCGCAACCACATGTTCGCCGCCGGGCTGAACGTCGAGGCGGCCAAGGGCGAGTGCAACTACGGCCAGCACGAGATCGGCTTCCTCTACGACGAGGCGCTGGTCTCGGCCGACAACCACAGCTACTACAAGAACGCCGCCAAGGAGATCGCCGCGCTGCAGGGCCGGTCGATCACCTTCATGGCCAAGTACGACCAGCGCGAGGGGTCCTCGTGTCACATCCACCTCTCGCTGCGCGGCAACGACGGCGCCCTGGTGTTCGTCGACGAGAACCGACCGGACGGCCGCAGTGTGCTGTACGACCAGTTCCTGGCCGGCGTGCTCGCCTCGATGAGCGACCTCACCTTCCTGTACGCGCCGAACATCAACTCCTACAAGCGATTCGCTGACGGCTCGTTCGCGCCCACCACGATCGGCTGGGGTCTGGACAACCGCACCTGTGCGTTGCGTCTGGTCGGCCGGGGCGCCGGTGCGCGCATGGAGAACCGGGTGCCGGGTGCCGACGTCAACCCCTACCTGGCGCTGGCCGCGATGATCGCCGGCGGTCTGTACGGTATCGACAACGCTCTCGTGCTGCCCCCGGCCGTCGAGGGCAACGCCTACGTCTCCGACGCTGCCCGGGTGCCCGATACCCTGCAAGCGGCCCGGCAGGCGTTCACCTCCTCGGCGATCGCCCGGACCGCCTTCGGTGACGTGATGGTCGACCACTACACCAACATGGCGGACGTCGAACTGGCCGCCTACAACTCGACGGTGACCGACTGGGAACGCCGCCGCGGATTCGAGAGGCTCTAAGAACCCTGTGACTGCAACGACTTCGCCGTCCGGCTCGCCGTCCAGCAGCTCGTCCGACGCGGTGACCATCCTGCACAACCCGGTCACCGGCGAGCCGCTGACCCAGGTACCGGCGACCGGCCTGGCCGGCACCGACGCCGCGATCGAACGGGCGCACGACGCCTTCCGCGGCTGGCGGGCGGTGCCGCCCGGTGAGCGGGCCGGGTTGCTGCGCGCCTTCGCCGCGGTCGTCGACGCGCACGTCGAGGAGCTCGCCGCGCTCGAGGTGAGCAACGCGGGGCACACGATCGGCAACGCCCGCTGGGAGGCGGGCAACGTGCGGGACTGCCTGAACTACTACAGCGCGGCCCCGGAACGGTTGTTCGGCAAGCAGATCCCGGTCGCCGGTGGTCTCGACCTCACCTTCCACGAGCCGCTCGGCGTGGTCGGCGTCATCGTGCCCTGGAACTTCCCGATGCCGATCGCCGGCTGGGGCTTCGCGCCGGCCCTGGCAGCGGGCAACACCGTCGTGCTCAAGCCGGCCGAGCTGACCCCGCTGACCGCGATCCGGCTCGGCGAGCTGGCACTGGAAGCGGGTCTGCCGGAAGGGGTTCTGACCGTTCTGCCCGGAAAGGGCGCGGTGGTCGGCGAACGCTTCGTCACCCATCCGCTGGTGCGCAAGGTGTGCTTCACCGGCTCCACCGAGGTCGGCAAGAGGATCATGGCCGGGTGTGCCGACCAGGTGAAGCGGGTCACCCTGGAGCTCGGCGGCAAGAGCGCGAACATCGTCTTCGCCGATGCCGACATCGCCGCGGCGGCCGCCAGCGCACCGTACGGAGTGTTCGACAACGCCGGCCAGGACTGCTGCGCCAGATCGCGGATCCTGGTGCAGCGCAATGCCTATCAGGAGTTCATGGAGCGGCTCGCGCCCGCCGTCGCCGGGGTCAGGGTGATCGACCCGAGCGACGATGCGTCCGAGATGGGTCCGCTGATCTCGGCCGCGCACCGCGACAAGGTGCAGGGTTACCTGGACGCGGCGGACGTCGTGCTCACCGGTTCCCGGCCCGATCTCGGCGGCTACTGGATCGCCCCGGCGGTCGCCCAGGTGCGCGACACCGCCGACCCGGTCTGGCGCGAGGAGGTGTTCGGACCGCTGGTCGCGGTGATGCCGTTCGACGACGAGGACGAGGCGATCGCGCTGGCCAACGACTCCGAGTACGGCCTGTCCGGCTCGATCTTCACCTCGGACGTCGGCCGCGCCCTGCGGGTGGCCCGCGGGGTCGAGGCCGGCAACCTGTCGGTCAACTCGCACTCGTCGGTGCGGTACTGGACGCCGTTCGGCGGCTACAAGCAGTCGGGTCTGGGTCGCGAGCTCGGCCCGGACGCACCGAACGCGTTCACCGAGGAGAAGAACGTCTTCATCGCGCACTGAGTCGCGCACTGAGTCGCGCACCGAGTCGTCACGGAGCCGGATCAGGTACCCGTAACCCGTTGGCACAGAAGGAGAGACATGGCAGGTCGAATCGCAGACAGGGTCGCCGTCGTCACCGG
>DAIOVT010000410.1:0-3938 GCA_036758885.1 Kineosporiaceae bacterium | reverse complement strand
ACGTGCTGATGCCTGAGGACTTCACCCAGAGGCTCGGCGCCAACCGGGTTCACTAGCTCCCAGGCCTTTCAAAGCTGCCCACGGCATGGTTGGGTTTTCGGTGTCAGCGGCGATGCGACCTGGGAGGTCAAGGATGTCCTTGGCGCCTGACCTGGAAAGAGATCAGCATTCGGCGCCGCACCCTTCCAGCACCGCTCCCGGCCTCGACCTGGTCAAGTTCCACGCACCCGAGATCGTCTTCGGGCACGGGTCCCTCGGTGAGGCCGGGTTCGCCGCACAGCGCTTGGGGGCGCGCCGTCCGTTCGTGGTCACCGACCCCGGCATCGTCGAGGCCGGCTGGGCCGACGAGTTGCTCGGGTACCTGCGCGAGGCCCGGCTGCACCCGGTGCTCTGGAGCGACATCACCCAGAATCCCAAGGATCACGAGATCCGGGCGGCGCACCAGGCCTACCGGGCGGCCGGCGCCGACGTGATCATCGCGATCGGTGGCGGCTCGTGCATCGACGCCGCCAAGGGGGTGGCGATCCTGTCCGGCAACGACGGCGACATCCTGAGCTATCAGGGTGTCGACCGGGTGCCGAACGCGATCCCGCCGATGCTCATGATCCCGACCACCTCGGGCACCGGCGCCGACGTGTCGCAGTTCTGCATCGTCACCGACACCGATCGCTCGGTGAAGATCACGATCATGGGCCGGGCACTGGTTCCGGAGATCTCGATCACCGACCCCAGACTGCTGATCACCATGCCCGAGGAGCTGAACGCCGCCACCGGGCTGGACGCGCTCACCCACGGTATCGAGTCGTACGTCTCGCTCGCGCACAACCCACTCGCGGACACGCACGCGCTGAACGCGGTCGGGCTGGTCTGCCGCAACCTGCGCACCACGATCGCCGAGCCGCTGCAGCTGCAGGCCCGCGCCGACATGGCCCAGGCCAGCCTGCAGGCGGGACTCGCCTTCACCAACGCGATCCTCGGTGCCACACACGCGATGAGCCACCAGGTCGGCGGCCTGCTGGACGCCCCGCACGGGGTGATCAACGGGGTGCTGCTGCCGCACGTGATCCGCTACAACGCGCTGGCCAGCCCCGATCGATTCGTCCAGCTCGCGGCCTCGGCCGGTCTGGTGATGCCGGGGGCGCCCGGTGAGGAAGCGGCCGAGGCACTGGCCGAGCACGTGCGCCGGCTCGCCGACGACGTCGGCGTGCCACGGGGTCTGCGCGAGCTCGGGGTCACCAACGGCGACGTCGGGCGGCTCGCGGCGAACACCCTGCACGACGCCTGTCTGACCACCAACCCCCGCAGTGCGAGCGTCGAGGAGATCGAGGCGCTCTTCCGCAAGGCCCTGTGAGGTGCCGCCCGACGGCCTGATCGGCGGCGCCCAGCAGGCACCGCCGGACCGTCCCGACCTCGCCGCGCTGACCGGCGTCCGGTCCGGAAAGCGTTCGTACTACAGGGCTTACGTGCGTTCCGACGAGCGCATGCAACGCGCCGTCCGGGCGATGGACTCGATCTCCAGGGCGCTGGTGCGCACGGTGCAGGGCCCGCGCGGGCTGCTCGAGGAGGTGGTCCGGGCGGCCGGTTCGCACCTGGAGGCCGAGTGGATGCTGCTGGCCCTGTCCGACGGCTGGCTGCCCGGGGCTCGGCCGCGGTTCCTGGCGCTGGGCCGCAATCAGGAGATCGTGGACGACGACGCCAAGCTGCCCGCGTTCGTACGCCGCGAGCTCGGCGCGATCCGGGCCGGTCACGCCACCCGCACCAACGACGACATGCGCTGGGTGCGGGTGCCGATGACCCTCGAGGACGCCTCGGTGGGCAGCCTGGCCGGTCTGCACGGGCTGCCCGACGACCCCGAACCGGGTGACCTCTCGGTGCTGCGGATCCTGGCCAACCAGGCCGCGGTCTCGCTGCACACCTCCGAGCAGTACCAGGCCGGTCTGGCCCTGCACCGGCGGGCACAGCGGCTCTACGACGAGGCCACCGAGCAAGCCCGCGATCTCGACGAGCAGCGGCAGGCGCTGCGCGCGGCCGAGCGGCGCCTGGTGCTGGCCAACCAGCGTGAGCTGATCGCCGCCGAGCGCACCCGGCTGGCCCGCGAACTGCACGACACGGTCACTCAGGCGGTGCTCTCCGCCGGCATGGCGATGGAGATCGCCAGGGGCGAGTCCGAGGAGTTCCACTCCGCCGCGCTGACCGGTTCGATCGTGCGGGCGCGCGATCTCTCCAGCGCCGCGGTCGACCAGCTGCGGCGGGCGATCTACGCGTTGCACCAGGCCCCCCGGGACACCGTCTCCTCGTTGCCGGAACTGCTCCAGGACGTCGCCGACAGCCACGCCGGGCGGCTGGAGCTCAAGGTGCGGGTGCAGGGCGCCGAGCAGCGGCTGCCGGACGATGCCAACCACGAGATCGGCCGGGCCGTCGGTGAGGCCCTGTTCAACGTGACGGCGCACTCGGGGGCCGACCGGGTGATCGTGCGGATCGGCTACCACCCGGACTCGCTGCTGGTCTCGGTGGCCGACAACGGCACCGGTGACCCGGTGGCGCTCAGCCGTACCCTGCGTTTGCAGCGCGCCCGCGCCGTCGACGGCCGGCACCGCGGTCTGGCGAACATCGAGTCGCGCACGATGCAGCTCGGTGGACGGCTCTCCTTCCGCCGGGCCAGGCTCGGAGGCGTCAAACTGGAGATGAGGTTCCCGCTGCCGCTCCCGGAGGGCGACGGCATGATCAGCAAACTGCTCGAGGTCACCGAACCTCCGCCACGCCAGGGAGGCGACTGATGACCAGACTCGACCCGCGACTCGACGAACCCGCGGTGCACAGCGACATGATCACCCTGCTTCTGGTCGACGATCACGCGATCCTGCGGCAGGGACTGCGTTCGGTGCTCGAGCGCGAGCACGACCTGCGCGTCGTCGCCGAGGCATCCACCGCCGACGAGGCGGTGAGCGTGGCCGCGCGGTCGAAACCTCGGGTGGTGCTGATGGACCTCAAGCTCTCCTCGTCCTCCGACACCGAGGGGCTGGACGTCTGCGCCCGGCTGGCCAAGGAGTTCCCCGACCTGGCCGTGCTGGTACTGACCACGTTCCTGGACGAGCAGCTGGTACTCGCTGCGGTCAAGGCCGGCGCCAAGGGCTACATCGTCAAGGACGTCGACACCACCGGGCTGGTGCGGGCGATCCGTGACGTCGCCCGCGGCGGCAGTGCCTTCGACGCGCAGTCGGCCGCGGCCATGGTGCGTGGGCTGAACACGCCGTCCGAGTCGGAGACGCTCACCGAACGCGAGCTCGAGGTGCTCCGGCTGCTGGCCAGGGGCCTGTCGAACAAGGCGATCGGCGGGCAGCTCTACATCTCCGAGACCACCGCCAAGTTCCATGTCGGCAACATCCTGCGCAAGCTCGGGGTGACCCGCCGCGCCGAGGCGGTGTACGAGGCGTCCAAACTCGGCCTGCTCTGAGTGGCTCTGTGGATTCGCCTGTTTCGATCGATTGACTGTTCGGTCGGCTCCGACCGGTTCGGCCGGTACGCCCGGCGGGTAGCGTCGCAACCATGGATGAGATCGATCCGAGCGTTGCTCCGAGTGGTACCGGCTGCGTCGAGTGTCTGGCAGCGGACGCGTGGTGGGTACACCTGCGTCGCTGTGCGGCCTGTGGTCACATCGGCTGTTGCGACTCCTCACCCGCTCAGCACGCCACCGGCCACTGGAAGGCGACCGGGCATCCGGTGATCACCAGCTTCGAGCCCGGTGAGGACTGGTTCTTCGACTACCGCACCGACGAGGGTTTCGAAGGCCCGGTACTGACTCCCCCGCAGGCCCACCCCGACGACCAGCCGGCCCCCGGGCCCAAGGGCAAGGTGCCGCTCGACTGGCGCCGACACATCCACACGTGATCAGTCGAAAATAGCTGTCACGTTCGCGGTTAGCTGGTGGCGGGGGTGTA
>DAIOVT010000409.1:0-3942 GCA_036758885.1 Kineosporiaceae bacterium | reverse complement strand
CACGCTGATCACCACGGTCGCCGTCGTCGGCGCCCCGACGGTGATCATCGAGAAGATCCCCTCGGGCAAGGAGTTCACCAACGCCGTCCGGGCGCTCGGCGCCTACATGGGCCGCGAGATCGGCGCGATCATGCCGGTCGAGGTCGGCGGCATGAACACCCTGATCCCGTTGGCGGTGGCCACCGAACTGGGCCTGCCGTGCGTGGACGCCGACGGCATGCGCCGCGCGTTCCCGCAGATCGAGATGACCACCTTCACCCTCGCCGGCCTCACCGCCTCGCCGATGAGCATGGCCGACGAGAAGGGCAACCGGATCACCTTCGAGACCGTCACCAACCAGACCGGCGAGAAGCTGGTCCGCGGCTCGGCGATGATGCTCGGTCTGGCCAACGCGGTCTCGCTCTACCCGATGACCGTGGCGCAGGCCAAGGGCGCGGCGGTGGCCGGGTCGCTGCAGTACTGCAGTGAGCTCGGCGGGCTGCTGCGCTCCGTGCAGCGCCAGGAGGACGGCGCCTGGGACAGGCTCCTGGAGTTCACCGAGGGCCGGGTCATCTTCGAGGGCAAGATCATCGACCTGGACCGCCGGACGACGACCGGTTTCGCCCGTGGCACGGTCACCATCGAGGACTTCGCCGACCCGACCCGGACGCTGCGGATCGAGATCCAGAACGAACTCCTGCTCGCCATCGAGGACGGCCGGGCCGTGGTCACCCCGCCCGACCTGATCTGCATGCTCGATCACGAGACCGGCGAGCCGATCACCACCGAGACCCTGGCCTACGGGCAGCGGACGCGGGTGCTCGCGCTGCCCGCGGCGCCGGAGTGGAAACGCGGCGACTGGCTGAACGTCGTCGGTCCCAAGGCTTTCGGTTACGACGTCGACTACGTGGACCTGAGGGGCTGAGTCATGAGCTACAAGATCGGTATCGATGTCGGCGGCACCAACACCGACGCCGTGGTCGTCGACGCGAACGGCGACGTGCTCGCCGCGACCAAGTCGGCCACCACGCCCGACCCGTTCGACGGGATCCGCGAGTCGCTGGCCAAGGTCATCGCCGAGGTCGACACCTCGCGGATCACCCAGGCGATGCTCGGCACGACGCATCCGGCGAACGCCATCATCCAGCGCCGCAACCTGCAGCGGATCGGGGTGCTGCGGCTGGCCGCGCCGGCCACCCTCGGGGTGCGTCCGGGCATCTCCTGGCCCCGCGACCTCTACGAGGTGCTGGTCGGCCCCAGCCAGATCGTCGGCGGGGGCAACGAGTTCGACGGCACCCCGATCGCCCCGCTGGACGAGGACGCCGTCCGCCGGTTCGCGCAGAGCTGCACCGACGACATCGCGGCGATCGCGGTGTCGGCGCCCTTCTCCCCGGTCACCTTCGACCACGAGGAGCGGGCCGCGCAGATCATCGCCGAGGAACGGGGCGTGGACTTCCCGGTCTCGATGAGCCACCGGGTCGGCGCCCTTGGTCTGCTGGAGCGGGAGAACGCGACGATCCTCAACGCCTCGCTGCTCGGCGTGGCGCGCAACGTCGTCAACGGGTTCCACGCGGCGTTGATCGAGGACGGTCTGGACGTCGAGTCGTTCATCACCCAGAACGACGGCACGCTGCTGTCCGCCGACGAGGCGGTGCGGTTCCCCGTGCTCACCCTCGGCTCCGGACCCACCAACTCGATGCGTGGCGCCTGCTCGCTGGCCGGGCTGTCCGACGCCCTGGTCATCGACGTGGGCGGCACCTCGGCGGACGTCGGCATCCTCGTCGACGGCTTCCCGCGGGAGTCGACCGCGGCCATCGAGGTCGGCGGGGTGCGGACGAACTTCCGGATGCCCGACCTGATCTCGATCGGCCTGGGCGGCGGGTCCGTCGTCCGGGAGGCCGGCGGCGAGGTCAGCGTCGGGCCCGACTCGGTCGGCTACAAGGTGGTCGACGAGGCGCTGGTCCGGGGCGGTTCGGTGATGACCCTCTCCGACATCTCGGTGCGCGCCGGCCGGCTCACCGGCTTCGGTGACCCGGCGCTGGCGGGCGCTGTCCCCGAGCGGGTGGTCGAGCAGGCGCTTGCCTGGGTGGACGAACAGGTCCGGATCATGGCCGAACGCATGAAGGCGAGCCGTCACGAACTGCCGCTGATCGCGGTCGGCGGGGGATCGCACCTGGTGCCCGACGTCGTCCCGGGGGTCACCGAGGTGGTCCGGCCGAACCACCACGCGGTCGCGAACGCCTACGGCGCCGCCATCGCCGAGGCGTCCGGCAGCATCGACCGGGTCTTCCGGTTCGAGGAGCGGGGACGCGAGGCGAGCCTGGAGGAGGCCCGCAGCCTGGCCGTCGAGGCGGCGATCCGTTCGGGCGCCGACCCGGCGAGGATCCGGATCACCGCGATCCACGAGGTGCCGCTGTCCTACGTGCCGGGTCAGGCCTGCCGGGTGCAGGTCAAGGCCGCGGGCCCGCTGGCGTCATGAGCGGCGACCTGAGCGGTGACGCCGCCGCGATCTGGCTGGCCTACAACCGGGCCGAGAACGACGGTGACTTCACCGCGATGATGCGGCTGATCGCCGGCGATCTCGCGGTCACCGTCAACGGCCGGCCGGCGGTCGCCTCGGCCGATGACGACGAGCGCGCGATGCGCGAGCTGAAGAGCCTGTACCCGGACTACCGCAGAAAGGTCGACGAGGTGATCCCCGCCGGTGAGCGGGCGACCGTCCGGTGGCGGATGCTCGGGACGGCGATCCGCCCCGATGTCGCTGAGTTGCAGGTGGCCGGCTGCTCCGTCGTCCGCGCCGTCGGTGGGGTACTCACCGAGGCCCACCTCTACTACCAGGGAGCCGCCCTGGACGACGCCCTGGCCTCGGCCTCGGCGCCGGAATCCGTTGCGACACAGGAGGAGACGCCGTGACCACGACCACGATGCCGGTTGCCGACTGTCACAACGATCTGCTGCTGGCCGTGCGGTACCAGCGGGAACGCGGCATCGAGGACCCGTTCGGTCAGGACTGGCTCGGCCAGCTCCGCGCCGGCGGGGTGCGTCTGCAGGTGCTGCCGGTGTGCACCGAGGAGCAGTTCGTCGGCGAGGGCGCGTTGCGCCGGGCGCTGCTGCTGATCGAGGAGGCCCGGCACCTGGCCGCCGTACACGCCGACGAGGTGGCGATCGCCGAGAACGGGGCGCAGATCGCGCAGATCATCGACTCCGGACGGATCGCCCTGGTGCTCGCGATCGAGGGCGCCGAGCCGATCGGCAACTCGCTGGAACTCGTCGACGTGATGGCCCGCACCGGGATCCGGATGTGTTCGCTGTCGTGGAACCGGCGCACGATGATGGCCGACGGCATCGGTGAGCGGGACACCGGTGGCCGGCTCACCCAGCTCGGCGCGGACGCCGTCCGGCGGATGGAACAGGCCGGCATCATCGTCGACGTCTCGCACCTGTCCGAGGCCGGGTTCTTCCACCTGGCCGAGGTCGCCACCAAGCCGTTCATCGCCTCGCACTCCTCGTGCCGGGCCGTGCAGGACCATCCGCGCAACCTCACCGACGATCAGCTCGCCGTGATCGCCGACGCGGGCGGGTTCGTGTCGCTGAACGCCTTCGGGCCGTTCCTCACCGGTTCGCCGCAACCCGGTATCGGCCATTTCCTCGATCACGTCGAACACGCGCTGGACCGCGTCGGTGTCGAGCGGGTCGGTCTGGGGACCGACTTCATCGACGACGTGCAGGAGATCATCGACACCCCGTTCACGGGGTTGCTCGTCGACTGGACGGCGATCCCGCGCACCGAGGGACTGGCCCGGCCCGGCGACTTCCCGGGTCTGGCCGAGGCGATGCACCGCAGACTCGGCGCCGACCTGACCCGGCGGGTGATGGGGGCGAACCTGATCGACTTCCTCGGCCGGCATCTCCCCTGATGAGCCGAGCCGACATCTCCTCCTGAGGCCGATCCCGAGGGAGATA
>DAIOVT010000408.1:0-3946 GCA_036758885.1 Kineosporiaceae bacterium | reverse complement strand
GACCCGGTCGATCTGGTGATCCGGCTGCGCGGGGTGGCCGAACCGGCCGACGCGGACGCATCCGAGCTGGCCCGTCGGTGCGCCCAGGCCTACCCGAACACCGACGACCTGCCCGACATCGTGCTGCTCGGCCACGACGAGGAACCCGAGCACACCGTGGTGCTGAGCCTGCAGGTGGGCAACGACGTGCCGACCGATGCCCGCAACATCGTGCTGCTGGCCTCGGTGGCGCAGGAGGTCTGGGCCCGCAGCGAGGGGTCCGCACCGGGGCAGGGCGCGCTGGCCGCGTTGATCCCGGCCCAGGCGCCGGGGCAGGCGCCACTGCGGGTGAAGGAGCAGGCCGCCGACGGCGTCGCCGACAACGAACAGACCCGCAAGCTGCGGGCGCTGCGCTCGGCCGCGCTGGCCCAGATCGAGGCGACGGACGCCGAGCGGCGCGAGCGGGTGCGTTCGGGGCCGGTGCGGGTCGGCGTGCTGGTGCAGCACCTGGACAGCTGGGGCGCGCTGGAGACGATCGCGACGGCACTGGGCGAGCATCTGCGGGTGCAGGCCGACGTGGTGGCCCTCGACAGTGCGCTGAGCCGCTACCCGGGCGAGACCGCCGCGGTACTGGCCGAGCGGGGGTTCGCCGCCCGCGACGCGCAGTGGTTGCGCGCGGCACTGCCCGAACTCGACGTGATGCTGTTGTGCGACGGGTACGACGAGTTCCGGCCCGAGGGGTTGCGGGTTCCCGACTTCGCGGCCCACGGCATCCGTTGCGTCTACTCGCCCTACGGCACCAACATCGGCGGCGAGCGGGTACAGCAGGCGCGGCAGTACGACGGCGTGCTGCACAACCTCGCCTGGCGGGTGTTCGCACCGACCCAGGGTCAACGCGACCTCTTCGAGCGGTGGTGCTCGGCGGGTGCCGGACACGTTCGCACCGTCGGCTCGGTGAAGCGTGAGCGGGTGCTGGCGCTGGCCCAGGATCCGTTGGCCGGCAAGGCGTTACGCGATGCCACCGGTGCCGAACGGGTCGTGCTGTGGAACCCGCACTTCACCCTGAACGCCGGTGGCTGGTCGACGTTCGACATGTTCCTGCAGCCGCTGATCGAGTACGTACAGACCCGTCGCGGCGAGCTGGGACTGGTGCTACGGCCGCATTTCAGGCTGCTCACCGACCTGGCCGGCGACCCCGCGCTGGCCGCCCTGAACACCCAGCTGCGCGCGGCGATCGAGGGCGGCCTGGTCGTCCTGGACGATTCCCGCGACTACCTGCAGGCGTTCGCCGCGGCCGACGCACTGATCAGCGACCAGAGCTCGCTGATCCCCGAGTTCCTGCCCCGGCGGCGTCCGATTCTGTATCTGCACCGGCCCGGTGGCGCGCCGCTGAACACCGACGCGCAGTTCATGACGGCGCTTCCGGCCGCCGACGAGACCACCGCGCTGACCGGCTTCCTGGACGACGTGGCCGCCGGTCGCGCAACCCCCCCGGACGAGGCGAGGATCGACGCCGAGCATCTCGGCGACCAGGACGCCGGTGCCGGACGGCGCGCGGCCGAACTCGTGGTCACCGATCTGCTCGGCGAGTTGGGCCTGTGACCAGCACCGGCACCAGGCTCACGGTGATCACCTACGGCACCTTCGACCTGCTGCACATCGGTCACGTGCTGATGCTGCGCCGGCTGCGCGAGCTGGGCACCCGGCTCGTCGTCGGGGTCTCCACCGACGAGTTCAACGCGGTCAAGGGTAAGCGATGCGTGTTCCCGTACGCCGACCGCGCCGCGATCGTGGCCGCCCTGCGTGACGTCGACGAGGTCTTTCCGGAGACCTGCTGGGAGCAGAAACGCGAGGACGTGATCCGCTACGGCGCGGCGATCTTCGGCATCGGCGAGGACTGGGCCGGACACTTCGACGACCTGGCCGACCTGTGTCAGGTGCGCTATCTCGGCCGCACCCCGGGCATCTCCTCGACCCAGATCCGCGACGGTATCGGCGCCGCCCCACACACCTGATCTCTGGCTAGGCTCCGTTCATGACGGACATCACGGACCAGCAGGCCGAGGTCCCCGAGGCGGTCTCGAGTGTCGAGATCAGCCCCGGTCAGTTCGCCTGGCTCGGGGGACAGCTGGAGGCCTGGCAGCGCGACGGCCTGATCACCGCCGACACCGCCCAGGAGATCCGCGGCCGCTACACGCCCACCCGCCGCGCGCCGGTCGCGGCCCTGATCCTCAGCCTCGGCGGCATCTTCGTCGCGATCGGGCTGATCTGGCTGGTCGCGGCGAATCTCGACCAGCTCTCACCGCTGCTCCGGTTCACCGGCATCACGGTGCTCTGGCTGGGGCTGGTGGTGGTGGCCGAGGTGCTCGCCGGGCGGCGGCTCGGTACCTCGGCGAAAACGGCACGGCCGGCGAGTACGGCCCGGCCGGCGCGCGCCTCGCAGGCGGTGGTCGGCACGGCGCGGCTGCTCGCGGTGGCTGCCTACGGCGCGGTGATCTTCCAGGCCGCGCAGAGCCTGCACGTCGAGGCCGGGGCCACCTCCCTGGTCGGGTTCTGGGCCCTCGGCTCGCTGCTCTACGCCTATGCGGTAAGGGGTTCGGCGCCGCTGGTACTCGGTGTCGCGGCCGGTTCGTGGTGGTTCCTGATGGCACTCGACGGTGCCGGGGGATACCGCAACAAGGTGGTGGTCGTGCTTCTCGCAGTACCGATCGTCGCCTCGATCGGCGTTCTGCATCGGATTGCGCCGCAACGGTTCCGGGCCGCGGCCTGGAGTGCGCAGAGCCGGCACCGGTTGCGCCGGTTCGGCGATGTCTGGACCGTGGACGGCGCGGCGCTCGGCCTGGGCGCCCTGTTCCTGGCGTTGCTGCCGAACCACGGCCCGGGGGCGGTCGCGCCACCGATACCGGTTGTCGCGGTGCTGCTCGTACTCGCCGCGGCGGCGATCTGGCTCGGCGGCCGCACCGACCGGCTCGAGGTGCTGGGCGCGATGGCGCTGACCCTCGTCGGCCTGATCTTCCTCTACTGGGCCCCGGGTGCCCTGGCCGGCGGGAGAGCGAGCGGTGCGGCTCTGGCCTGGACGGTGCTCGGCATGGTGGTCTACCTCGTCGCCGCGGTGTGGTTCGCGGTGCTCGGGGTGTTGCGCGACCTGACCTGGCTCACCTCGGTGGCCGGCGTCGCGCTGGTGGTGTTCGTGCTGGCCCAGTCGGGCGTTCTGTTCGTCGAGATCCTGCCGGCCTCGGTGGTGTTCCTGTTGATCGGCGTGCTGCTGCTGGGTCTGGGACTTCTTGTCGAACGAGGACGGCGCCACCTGGTCACCCTGGTCCGTGAGAACGTCGACGACCCGACCTGGGAGTCCGCACCCCCGCCCGGCGGCCTGCCGCCGGAGGAGGAGAGCCAGGGCCCCACGCGTACCTGGCGATCGCGCACCCTCTGGGTGGGGGCCGCCACCGCGATTTCGCTGGCGCTGGTTCCGTTCGCCGTTGCCGGGCAGCTCTCAGCCCGGTGGACCGGTACCGAGTACCGGATGCGGGTCGCGCCGCTCGACCCCGTCGACCCGTTCCGCGGCGCCTATGTGTCGCTCCGCTTTCCCGACCTCAGCGATTCGCTCGAGCAGGCCACCTACCTCGCCGTGCGCCCGGAGGCGTCCGGGAAGAAGTGGGTGTACATACCGTTGACCGCCCAGGGTGAGCACTGGGTCGGTGGCCGACCGCAACTCGAGCGTGGCACGGGCCCGGTGCTGCGTTGCCCGGTCGACAGCGGCCCCTGGGACTCCTGCGGTCTGGGCAGCTACTTCCTGCCGCAGAGCGATGCGGCCGCCGTCGAACGGGCGGTCGGTGCCGGCACCGCGATCGCCACGATCAAGGTGGACGACGCGGGTCGCTCGCTGCTGATCGGCCTGGACGCCGGCGGTGCCCAGCCGTTGCCCCCGGACCCTGCTTCGCCCTCGCCGTCGAGTTGACGGCACCGA
>DAIOVT010000407.1:0-3952 GCA_036758885.1 Kineosporiaceae bacterium | reverse complement strand
GCAGACCCGGTCGAACACCTTGGCGATCGTGTTGGTACGGCCGTCGATGCGCCGGGACAGGTCGCCGGTCTCCTTGCCCAGCCGCTGGTACCGCTCGGCCCATCGCACGTGGTGCTCGCGGTCGGCGCAGCCGTGCACCGGGTGCGCCCGCATCTGTGCCCGCAGCCGGGCGATCTCGTCGTCGCCGGAGCGCTCACCGCGTTCGGGGCCACGGCCGTTGCCGTTGCCGGATCCTCGCCGGGGCAGGTCGATGGTCGGGACGACGTTGCGCAGCGTCGAGGCCAGATCCCGCCGGGACGCCGCGTTGCGGGGGTTGAAGTTCTTCGGCAGCCGCACCCGGGTGGCCGGCTCGGCACCCGAGCCCACGTCGGCGGCACCGATCCGGCGGATCTGACGCTGTTCGGTGAGCACCGTGGGGCGTGGTCCGTCGGGGTCCGCGGGGTCGCCGGGGGCGATCACCACCGCCCAGCCCGCCTTGCGGCCGCTGCCCACGTGCAGCACGTCGCCGGTGCGCAGGGCGCCGAGCGCCTCGGCGGTGCGTTGTCGGCGCCGTCCGGCATTGGCCCTGGACAGATCACCCTCCAGCGCCGAGATCCGGCGCCGGATCGCCATGTACTCCTCGATGTCGCCGAGGTGGCAGGTCATCGCCTCGGTGTAGCCGTCGAGGGCCTCCTCCTGACGGCGCAGCTGACGGGCCAGCCCGACGACCGCGCGGTCGGCCTGGAACTGGGCGAAGGAGGTCTCCAGGATCTCCCGCGCGGTGGTGCGGCCGACCTGGCCGACCAGGTTCACCGCCATGTTGTACGTCGGCCGGAAGCTCGACCGCAGCGGGTAGGTGCGGGTACTGGCCAGACCGGCCAGGGCGTTCGGGTCGAGACCCGGCTGCCAGAGCACCACCGCGTGGCCCTCGACGTCGATCCCGCGTCGGCCGGCCCGCCCGGTCAGCTGGGTGTACTCGGCGGCGGTGATGTCGGCGTGGGTGTGCCCGTTCCACTTCACCAGCTTCTCGAGGACGACGGTCCGGGCCGGCATGTTGATGCCCAACGCCAGGGTCTCGGTCGCGTAGACGACCTTCACCAGGCCGGCCGTGAACAGCTCTTCGACGACCTCCTTGAAGGTCGGCAGCAGACCGGCGTGGTGCGCCGCGATGCCTCGTAGCAGCGCCTGGCGCCAGGACCGGTACCCGAGCGCCTGCCGGTCGCTCTCGCTGATCGTGGCGGTGCGGGTGTCGACGATCTCCTCGATCCGGCGGCGTTCGGCCTCGGTGGTCAACCGCAGGCTCGAGGCCAGGCACTGGTCGACGGCGGCGTCGCAGCCGGCCCGGCTGAACACGAAGACGATCACCGGCAGCAGCCCGGCCCGGTCGAGGGTGGTGATCACCTCGGGACGGCTCGGCGGTCGTCGCCGGGGCCGATTCTCCGCGCCGCCGCCGACCGGACCGGGGCGGCCGGGCCCGTCGTCGTAGCGTGCCCGGACCGCTCGCCGCGGGCGGCCGTGCCGACCCGGGCGGCCCGGACCGGAGCGTCCGGAGGGCCGTGCCGAGGCGTACTCGGCGCGCGTGAGACCCAGGCCGTACTGCTGCTGCAGTTGCGGGTTCACCTGGGTCGCGTCGACCGGGGTCACTCCCGGTTCGGAGTCCGGCCCGTGGGCGAACAGGTCGACCAGGTCGCGGCCGACCATCACGTACTGCCACAGCGGCACCGGACGGTGTTCCCAGACCACCACCTCGGTGTCGCCGCGCACGGTGCTCAGCCAGTCACCGAACTCCTCGGCGTTGCTGACGGTGGCCGACAGCGAGACCAGGGCCACGCTCTCGGGCAGGTGGATGATCACCTCTTCCCAGACCGGACCGCGCTCGCGGTCGGCGAGGTAGTGCACCTCGTCCATCACGACATAGCCGAGACCGGTCAGCGCCGGCGAACCGGCGTACAGCATGTTGCGCAGCACCTCGGTGGTCATCACCACGATCGGGGCGTCACCGTTGACCGACGAGTCGCCGGTGAGCAGACCGACCTTGCCGGCGCCGAAGCGGGCCACCAGGTCGGTGAACTTCTGGTTCGAGAGCGCCTTGATCGGCGTCGTGTAGAAGGCCTTGCGGCCCTGCCCCAGGGCCAGGTCGACGGCGAACTCGCCGACCACGGTCTTGCCCGACCCGGTCGGCGCGGCCACCAGCACACCGCGGCCCTCGGCGAGGGCGGTGCAGGCCTTGCGCTGGAAGTCGTCGAACGCGAACGGGTAGCCGGCCTCGAACGAGGCGACGAGGTCGGTGCTCACCTGAACAACGCTACCCAGAGCGGCTGACAGAAGTGGGCCGGTGAACAGGGACCACCGGTCCGGCGCCTACGATCTGGCCGGAAGTCGTGTGCTGCGGGGCCGGAGGGGACGTTTCTGATGGGTGACCGCCCGGGTGCCGATCGTGTGGGTGCCGATCGCGTGGGTGCCGATCGGGCGCAGGCCGACGGAGCCCTCGTCGAGGCGGTGCGGCTGAGTCTGGCCGAGTCCGCCGACCCGGCCCGGGCGCCGGCGATGCAGGCGTACATGAAGTCGCAACTGCCCTACCGCGGGGTGGCCCGGCCGATCCAGCGCCGGACGTTGCGTCCGGTGTTCGCGGCGCACCCACCCGGCGACGCCGCACGGCTCGAGGCGACGGTGCGGGAACTGTTCCACGAGGCCGCCTACCGCGAGGAGAAGTACGCGGCGATCGACCTGTTGCGCAGCCGGGTGGCGGCACCTCTGCGCACCCCGGAGCGGATGCCGCTGATCGCCGAGTTGATCGTCGCCGGTGCCTGGTGGGATCTCGTCGACGAACTCGCCGGGCACGTGACCGCCGACCTGCACCGCCGCCACCCCGAGCAGCTGCGACCGGTACTCCTCGAATGGAGTCGCCCGGACGCCGCCGACCCTGACATGTGGCTGCGCCGCGCCGCGATCATCGCCCAGCTCGGCAGCAAGGCTGGTACCGACACCGGCCTGCTCACCACGGTGATCGACCGCAATGCCGGTGACCGGGAGTTCTTCATCCGCAAGGCGATCGGTTGGGCGCTGCGCGACTACGCCCGTACCGACCCGCAGTGGGTCCGTGAGTTCGTCGACGCCCGCGAGCAGACCCTGTCGGGGCTGTCCAGACGCGAGGCCCGCAAGCACCTGTGAGCACGCGATGGGGGGCCACCGCCGGTCAGGGGCGCGTGCGGTTCTGCATGATCACGCCGGGAGGTGCGGGGCGACCAGCAACCGGACGGCGCCCGGTACCACGGAGCAGGTGATCGGCAGGGCGTCGAGCCGCTCACCGTCGGCGTAGGCGACGATCCCGTCGGCCTCGATCCGGACGCTTCGCCCCTGCACCAGCCGCACCCCCGGGTGGGCCAGGTGCCCCCCGTGCGGCAGCTTGCGGTACAGCCCGAGCAGGGTGGCCCGGCCCATCCGCTCCCCGATCAGGACGTCGAGCAGACCGTCGTCCGGGTCGGCGCCGTGACAGATCCTCAGGCCACCGCCGTAGGCGGCGATGTTGCCGACGGCGACCAGCACCGATTCCTGTTCCGTCGTCCGGCCGTCGATCTCCAACCGGTAGCGGCGGGTGGACATGACCGCGAGTTCGCGCAGCGTGGCGATGTCGTAGCGGATCCGGCCGCGCAGCCAGGTCCAGCGGTTGGCGCGTTCGTTGACGATCGCGTCGAGCCCGGCGGCCAGCACGCCGAGGTACCAGCCCGAGCGGTCGGCGGTGCTCCAGCGGACGGCGTCCACGGCACGGACGCTGCCCCGGGCAAGGCCCTGCCGCACGGTCTCGATCGCGGCGGCAGGATCGCCGACGGGTACCCCGAACTCGCGGGCGATGTCGTTGCCGGTGCCGGCCGGCACGATGCCGAGCGGCAGCACGGTTCCGGCCACCAGGTTGGCGCCGAGATGGACCATGCCGTCGCCGCCGGCCACCACCAGTGCGTCGTAGGTGTCATCG
>DAIOVT010000406.1:0-3955 GCA_036758885.1 Kineosporiaceae bacterium | reverse complement strand
CCGCAAGCACATCCGAGGCCGTGGCAGCCAGCGCCGGACGCACCGTCACCTCGACCGGGTCCAGCTCCGGGTCACGCGCACCGGCCAGCACCGCCTCGAGCATCTGCTGCATACGTGGCGACGGCGTGTGATGGACGACGAGCAGACCCGGCAACGTTCGGCTCCTTGTTCTGCGACACGGGCAGTGGCGGGATCTGCAGCATCGCACGAGGCGCCGGTCGGTACTTCCGGCGATTGTTCGCGACTTCCCTCGGTGGTGACCTGTGGCCAGGGCTGACCCTCGCCGTCGGATCGCCGGACGAGTTGCCCGGCCGGGCAAGGGCCTTCGAGCCGGTGCTGCCGGCGCCGTTCGCGTTCTCGCACCGCACCGCTGCGCTGCTGCTCGGCCTGCCGCTGCCGACGCCGTGGTCGCCGTCCGAACCGTTGCACGTGATGCGTCTGGGGCGACCGCGCCGGTGCGCCGGCAGGGGGTGGTCGGCCATCGCGGAATCGAGACCCGCCGGCTGGTGCATCGACACGGTCTGCCGGTGGTGGGGCCGGAGCACACCTGGTGCGACCTGGCCGGCTCGCTGTCCGCGCAGTGGCTCGTGGCGCTGGGCGATGCGGTGGTCAATCGGTGGAGCGGGGTGCCGGTCGAGGTGCTGGCCGAGGCCGTGGGCGAACGACTGGGTGGGCGCGGTGCCATGAACATGCGCGCCGCGTTGCCCCTGCTGCGCCGGGGAAGCCGTTCGCCCGGAGAGACATTGACCAGGCTGATGTTCCTCGACGCCGGTCTGCCCGAGCCCGCCGCCCATGACCTGCGCGGGCGCTCAAGATCATTGTGAGCGTGCGGTATCCGCGGCTGAACCTCAAGAATGATCACCGATCGCGCACTCTCGGAACGATCTTGGACGGCGCGACGGACGAACGCGGCGGACGAACACGGCGGTCGAAGGCCGGTCAGGACCCTTCGCGGCGATGCAGCCGGCGCGCCGCCTCGGCGATCGAACCGGTCAGCGAGGGATAGACGGTGAAGGTGCGGGCCAGCTGATCGACGGTGAGCCGCTGCTTGACCGCGAGCGAGATCGGGTAGATCAGTTCGCTGGCCCGGGGAGCGACCACGACGCCGCCGATCACCACCTCGGACCGGTCGCAGATCAGCTTCACGAAACCCTCGCGGATCATCTGCATCTTGGCCCGGGCGTTGCCGGTGAACGGGTGCAGCAGCACCCTCGCCTCCACCTCGCCGGACTCCACCTGCGCGGCGGTGACCCCGACCGTGGCGATCTCGGGTGCGGTGAAGATGTTCGAGCTGACCACCGCACGGTCCAGCGGATGCACGCTCTCGCCGAGCGCGTGGTACATCGCGATCCGGCCCTGCATCGCCGCCACCGAGGCCAGCGGGAACACCCCGGTGCAGTCTCCCGCCGCGTAGACGCCGCGCACCGAGGTGCGCGAGACCCGGTCGACGCTGACGTGGCCGGACTCGGTGAGCGTGATGCCGTTCTCGACCAGGCCGAGGTCCTCGGTGTTCGGCACCGCACCGACCGCGATCAGCACGTGGCTGCCGTCGACGGTGCGTCCGTCGGCCAGGGTCACCTGCACCCCGTCATCGGTGCGCCGGGCGGCGCTGGCCCGCGACTTGGCCATCACGGTCAGGCCGCGCCGGGCGAACGCGGCCTCGAGCACCTCGGCGGCGTCGGCGTCCTCACCGGGAAGCACCCGGTCCCGGCTCGAGATCAGCACCACGTCCGACCCGAGCGCCTCGTAGGCGCTGGCGAACTCGGCCCCGGTGACCCCCGAGCCGACCACGATCAGCCGTTCCGGCAGGGCGTCCAGGCCGTAGAGCTGGGTCCAGGTGAGAATCCGTTCGCCGTCCGGCATCGCGTCGGGCAGCACCCGCGGGCCGGCGCCGACGGCGATCAGCACGGTCTCGGCCTCGACGCTGCGGCGGGCGCCGTCCGGGGTGGTGACCGCGACCCGGGACGGCGTCTCCAGCCGGCCGGTGCCCTCGATGAACCGCACGCCCTCGTTCTCGAGCTGCTCGCGGATGCCGACCGACTGCGCCTCGGCGAGGGTGCGCACCCGGTGGTCGACGACGTCCAGGTCGGCGCGCACCAGGTCGCTCGGTGAGGACGGCGACCCGTTGGTCGCCACGTAGACGCCCAGGTCGTCGGCGCTCTCGACGGTGGTCATCAGCTCGGCGGTGGCGATCAGCGTCTTCGACGGGACGACGTCGGTCAGCACCGCGCTGCCACCGGCCCCGGAGCGCTCGACGACGGTGACGTCGGCCCCGAGGTGCACCGCGGCGAGCGCCGCCTCGTAGCCGCCCGGGCCGCCGCCGATGATGGCCACCGAGGGCCCCGAACGCGGCTGTCGATCGCCCGATTCTCCGGGTTCGGCCGCGTTCGACGACATGTTCCTGCGCTGATCGCTCACCCGGCCATTGTTCATGCTCGCCGCACCCTCCGGCGCCGAACGGGGTGCGGCGCCGCTCACCACCGCCGCCACGGGTCCCGGCGGGTTCTCTAGGCTGTGCCCCATGGCGGTGTACGCGGCGTACGGCAGCAACCTCTCCCCGGACCGGATGGCCCAGCGGGCTCCGCACTCGCCGCTGCGCGGCAGCGGGTGGCTCACCGACTGGCGGCTCACCTTCGGCGGTGGCGACCTGAGCTGGGAAGGCCCGCTCTGCTCGCTGGTCGAGGACCCCGGCCACCAGGTCTACGTGGCGCTCTACGACCTGACCCCCGCCGACGAGAAGAGCCTGGACCAGTGGGAAGGCGTCGACATCGGGCTCTGGACGAAGATCCGGGTCCGGGTGAACACCCTGGACGGCGACGTGATCGCCTGGGTCTACGTGCTCAACGCCTACGAGGGCGGTTTGCCCACGGCGCGCTACCTGGGCATGCTCGCGGAAGCCGCCGAGGCCGGTGGCGCCCCGGACGACTACGTCGCCGAACTGCGCCGCCGACCGTGCACGGCCGACAACGCCGCCGGTACCGCGGGCGGACCCGCCGACGGGACGACCGGCGGCACCGCGGCCGGGGCCACCGACGGTCCCGCCGACACCGACCAGGAGAGCTGACCGATGACCGAGGCAATCACGACCGCGGCGACCCTGCCCGCGGGTGAACCGTTCGACGCCGCGCGAGAGGCCGCCGTCCGGATCGCCGAGCTCTCCGGGGTCGCCCGGCACGACATAGCGCTGGTGCTCGGCTCGGGCTGGGCGGCCGGTGCGGAGAAGATGGGCGAGACGCTCGCCGAGATCCCGGCCCAGGACGTGCCGGGGTTCCACGCCCCGGCGCTGGCCGGGCACCGCGGCACGCTGCGCTCGATCCGGCTGGCCGGCAGCGGCAAGCACGCCCTGGTGATCGGCGCCCGGACGCATCTCTACGAGAACCGCGGGGTCCGCGCGGTCGCCCACGGCGTTCGTACCGCGGCCGCGGCGGGCTGCACGCAACTGGTGCTGACCAACGGCTGCGGCGGGCTGAACCCGCAGTGGGCGCCGGGCACCGTCGTGGTGATCCGCGACCACATCAACCTGACCGCGACGTCCTCACTCGAGGGAGCGACCTTCGTCGATCTGACCGACGTGTACTCGAAACGGCTGCGCGGGATCGCCCACGAGGTGGAACCGGCTCTGCCGGAAGGCGTTTACGTGCAGTTCCACGGACCGCACTTCGAGACCCCGGCCGAGGTGAGAATGGCCGGGGTGCTCGGCGGCGACCTGGTCGGCATGTCGACGACGCTCGAGGCGATCGCCGCCCGGCACCTCGGCGTCGAGGTGCTCGGTCTGTCGCTGGTCACCAACCTGGCGGCCGGTATCTCCGACTCCCCGCTCAGCCACCAGGAGGTCGTCGAGGCCGGCCAGGAGGCGTCGGAACGCATCGGCACGATGCTGGCCGGCATCGTCGCCCGCATGTAACACCCCAGCAGCAGCACCACCCAGCACCACCCAGGAACAGCAGCACGACCC
>DAIOVT010000405.1:0-3962 GCA_036758885.1 Kineosporiaceae bacterium | reverse complement strand
CCGATCTGACACCGCATCTGACACCGCACTGACATCGACTCCACCGAACGCCTGAGTTCCCCGGCGAAGCCCTCTCCATCTGGGATGATCGCTGAGTTGCCCGAGCCTGCGAAGGATGTCGATCTTGGCCGCTAAAGACTCCACCGTGGAGTTGTTGCGTGCCACTCTGGCCGCCCTCGCCCCGGGAACCGAGTTCCGCGACGGTCTGGAACGCATTCTGCGCGGACGCACCGGCGCCCTGATCGTGTTGGGTCACGACGAGGTCGTCGAGTCGATCAGCACCGGCGGGTTCAACCTCGACGTCGAGTTCTCGGCCACCCGATTGCGCGAGCTGGCCAAGATGGACGGCGCGATCGTCACCGACGCCGCCGCCAAGCGCATCACGCGGGCCGCTGTCCAGCTGGTCCCCGACTCGACCATCGAGACCTCCGAGTCCGGCACCCGGCACCGCACCGCCGAGCGGGTGGCCAAGCAGACCGGCTTCCCGGTGATCTCGGTCAGCCAGTCGATGCACATCGTGGCGCTCTACGTGGGCGGCATGCGCTACGTGCTCGAGGCGTCCGACCACCTGCTCACCCGGGCCAACCAGGCCCTGGCCGCCCTGGAGCGTTACAAGGCCCGGCTCGACGAGGTGACCGGCACCCTGTCCGCGCTCGAGATCGAGAACCGGGTGACCGTCCGCGACGTGGCGATCGTGATCCAGCGTCTCGAGATGGTGCGCCGCATCTCCGAGGAGATCGCCCACCACGTGGTCGAACTGGGCAGCGACGGCCGGTTGCTCTCGCTGCAGCTCGACGATCTGGTCGGCGGGGTGAGCCCCGAACGCGAACTCGTGATCCGCGACTACGTCGACGTCGCCGGTGTCGAGCGGTCGTTGTTCGACCTGCTCGACGGCCTGGCCGCGATCAGCTCGGCCGAACTGGTCGACCTGGTCAACGTAGCGGCGGTGTTCGGTTTCCCGCCGCAGCCCGACAGTCTCGACATCGCCGTGCGGCCCAAGGGTTACCGGCTGCTGAACAAGGTCCCCCGTATTCCACCGACCATCGTCGAGCGGCTGGTCGAGCACTTCGGCGACCTGCAGAACCTGCTCGCGGCCAACCTCGACGACCTGATGCGGGTCGAGGGGGTCGGCGAGCAACGGGCCCAGACCGTTCGCGAGGGTCTGTTCCGGGCCCACGACCTGATCATCCGCGACTACTACGTCTGAGGCCCACTACCTCTTGCGGCCCGCCTAGGCTGGGCGCTGTCATGGCCGAACACCCGCTGCACCAGCCGATCCTGCGGTGGTACGCCGCCAACGCCCGCGACCTGCCCTGGCGTGCACCCGACCGCACCGCCTGGGGTGTGCTGGTCAGCGAGGTCATGCTGCAGCAGACCCCGGTGAACCGGGTGCTGCCGGTGTGGAGCGCCTGGATGCAACGCTGGCCCGGCCCCGCCGACCTCGCCGCCGAGACCCCCGGTGCGGTGATCCGGGCCTGGGGCCGGCTCGGGTACCCGCGTCGCGCGCTGCGTCTGCACGAGGCGGCAACAGCGATGGTCACCCGACACTCCGGCAAGGTCCCTCGGTCCCACGACGAACTGCTCGCCCTGCCCGGCATCGGCGAGTACACCGCCGCCGCGGTGGCCAGCTTCGCCTTCGGCGCCCGGCATCCGGTGGTCGACACGAATGTGCGCCGGGTGCACGCCCGGGCGGTCACCGGCGACGCGCAGGCCGCGCCGTCGCTGACCGCTGCCGAACGCGACCTGGCCCGGCGGCTGGTTCCCGAGGACGCCGAGCGGGCGGCGACCTGGGCGGTCGCGGTGATGGAACTCGGCGCACTGGTCTGCACGGCCCGCGCGCCCCGGTGCGAGCTGTGTCCGGTGCGCTCCCAATGCCGCTGGCAGGCGCAGGACACCCCGGAATGGACCGGCCCTCGCAAACGGGCCCAGAAGTACCAGGGCACCGACCGTTACGTGCGGGGGCTGCTGCTCGCCGCGCTGCGCGACGCACGGGCCTCGCTCACCGGACCGGCCCTGCTGGGCGCCGTCCCGGACGCGGCGCTGCGCGACGCCGCCGACCCCGGCCAGCGCGACCGCTGCCTGCATTCCCTGATCGCTGACGGGCTCGTAGAACCCTTGCCCCACAACCGGTTTCGGCTACCCGCCTAGAGAAGCACGAACCAGGACAGCCCCACGGCGAGGGCCGGGCGGCCGTCGTCGTTACCTGCGTGACGTCTCGACGTTGTCCATGTACCAGGTGTAGGTGGCGCGAATTCCCGCCTCCAGGTCGATCCGTGCGCTCCAGCCGAGGTCGCGCAGCCGGGAGACGTCGAGCAACTTGCGTGGAGTGCCATCGGGTTTTGAGCTGTCCCAGACGATCTCGCCCGCGAACCCGACGACCCGGGCCACGGTCTCGGCGAGCTCACGAATGGTCACATCGACACCGGTGCCCACGTTGATCGTCTCCGGCCGGTCGTAGTTCTCCAGCAGGAACAGGCAGGCTGCAGCCAGATCGTCCACGTGCAGGAACTCGCGACGCGGATCCCCACTGCCCCAACAGGTCACGACGTCGGCACCGGCAAGCCTTGCCTCGTGGAAGCGCCGGATCATCGCCGGCAGCACGTGCGAGTTGCGCAGGTCGAAGTTGTCGCCCGGGCCGTACAGGTTGGTCGGCATCGCCGAGATGTAGTGCGCGTCGTGCTGCCGCCGAAGCGCCTGTACCTGCAGGATGCCGGCGATCTTGGCGATGGCGTAGGCGTCGTTGGTCTCTTCGAGCGCCCCGGTCAGCAGCGAGTCCTCGCGGATGGGCTGGTCGGCGAACTTGGGGTAGATGCAGCTGGAGCCGAGGAAGAGCAGCCGTTGCACCCCGCTCTCGCGGGCGGCGTCCAGCACGTTCAGTTGGATGCGCAGGTTGTCGCTGAGGAAGTCGGCCGGATACGTCGAGTTGGCCAGGATGCCGCCGACCTTGGCCGCGGCCAGCACCACGACCTGCGGACGCTGCTCGGCGAAGAAGCCGAACACCGATTCACGGTCGCGCAGATCGAGCTCCGAGGAGGACCGGCCGATCAGTCCGGTGAACCCCTCGGCCTGCAGGTGTCGCCAGACCGCTCCGCCGACGAGCCCACGGTGACCGGCGACGTACGTGGTGGCCGAGCGGTCCAGGGGTGTCACCGGCCGGACGGCGGCCACTTCGCTCACTGACATGCCCGGAAGTCTATGGTCACTCTGGGAGATCGCTCGCATTCCGCCTGTGACCTAGAGCCGTGCGCACCTGCCCGCCCCACGGCGAGGTCGGGCGGCCTTCGTCGTCCTCGATCAGCGACCAGCAGTCGTTCCAGTCGTTGAACGACCACGCCGCGAAGCTGACCTGGCGAGTCTGCATCCAGGCGAGCAGCTCCGCGACGAAGCCGGTGCGGCCGACCGCCCTGGCCGGGCACCGGCGGTCCAGACCCGCCCTGATGGTCAGGTCGGGCCCGAACTCGCCCACGAACAGCGGCACCTGTGCGGCCACTGCGGCCATGTCGGTGTCGTAGCAGGCCACGTCGGAACAGGCGTTGAACGAGTAGACGTGCACCGATGCCGCCAACTGCCCGGACGGGTCGACGGGCCGGAACTGCAACCACCGGGAGAGGTTCTCGGCGTAGTTCACGCCCCCGGCCAGCACGACGTTCTCGGCTCCTGCCCTGCGGACGGCGGCCACGAGCTCGGCCATTCCGGCCGCCGGGTAGTTCCCCCCACCGTTGCGCGACCTCGTCGAACAGCCGTCGCGCCAACAGGTCCAGGCGGCGAGCGAGTCGGCGCCACCGGCCGGGAACGGCTCGTTGAACAGGTCGAAGATCACGGCTGGGTCGTCCTTGAAGGTGGCCGACACCTGCGACCAGAACCCGATCGCGTGATCGCGGTCGGGCATCGGCTCCTGCTCGCGCGGCAGCACCCGGCCCGGTGCGCTGCGATGCAGGTCGAGCACCACCACGAACCCGGCC
>DAIOVT010000404.1:0-3970 GCA_036758885.1 Kineosporiaceae bacterium | reverse complement strand
TTCAGGTCGAGCTCGTCGCGGATCATCGAGATCGCCTGCATGGTCAGCTTGCCGTACTCGTGGTTCGCACCGATCGGCATGGCCAGCGGGTCGATCACGATGTCGGCGATCGGGATGCCGTACTCCTTGGTGGCCACCTCGACGATCTTGCGGGTGATCTCCAGCCGCTTCGCCGGGTCCTCCGGGATCTCGTCCTCCTCGTTGGGCAGGGCGATCACCGCGGCGCCGTACTTCTTCACCAGGGGCAGGATCGACTGCAGCCGCTCGTCCTCACCTGTCACCGAGTTGACCAGGGCCTTGCCCTGGTAGGCGGCGAGGCCGGCGTCCAGCGCCTCGACCACCGAGGAGTCGATGCACAGCGGCAGATCGGTCAGCGACTGCACGAGTTTGACTGCGTCGGAGAGCAGTTGGGCCTCGTCCGCCAGCGGCACGCCCATGTTGACGTCGAGCATCATCGCGCCGCCCGCCACCTGGGCGTGCACGTCCTCGACGACCCGGTGCAGGTCGCCCGCGCGAAGCTCGGCCTGGAACTTCGGCCGGCCGGTCGGGTTGATCCGCTCGCCGATGATGCAGAACGGCTGGTCGCTCCCGATGACCACCTCGCGTGTGGCCGAGCGCAGAACAGTGTGCATGGAACTCCTCGGACGGTGAGTGCTTCGGCTGACGGAAGGGGCTCAGGCGGGGACGGCGGCGTGCCGGCGCCGCTCGATCAGTTCCTTGGCCTTGCGGACCGCGGTGGAGGCGTCCGCGGCGTACCCGTCGGCGCCGACCGCGTCGGCGTACTCCTGGGTCACCGGAGCGCCGCCGACCATGACGATCACCTGGTCGCGCAGGCCGGCCTTCTCGAGGGCGTTGATGTTGGCCTTGAACATCGGCATGGTCGTGGTGAGGAACGCCGAGAAGCCGACGATGTCGGGCTTGTGCTCCTCGATGGCGGCGACGAACTTCTCCGGGGCCACCTGCACGCCGAGGTCGATCACGTAGAAGCCGGCGCCCTCGAGCATGATGTTCACCAGGTTCTTGCCGATGTCGTGGACGTCGCCCTTGACGGTGCCCATCAGGAACGTGCCGACGGTCTCGGCGCCGGTGTCGGCGAGCAGGGGCCGCAGCAGGTCGAGCGCCGCGCTCATCGCCTTGCCGGCGATCAGCATCTCGGGCACGAAGAAGTCACCGCGCTCGAAGCGGGCGCCGACCTCCTCGAGCGAGGGGATCAGCGAGTCGAACAGCAGGCTGTCCGGGCCGATGCCGGCGTCCAGGCCCGCCTGGGTCAGCTCGAGCACCCGCGGCCGGTTGCCGACGAGCGTCTCTTCGTACAGCTCTTTGAGGAGTTCTTCGTTGCTGGTCATGCTGCGCCTGCCTTTCGCTGGTAGCCGAGCTGTGCCGAAGCAGTCGCGGCCGCGTCGGTCGCGGCCGCGGCGATGGTGGGGATGCGTTCGCGCGGGATCCGCGCGCTGGGCCCGGTCACCGAGACGGCGCCGACCACGGAACCGTCGGGTCCGCGCACCGGGGCGGCGACGGCGACCAGCCCGATCTCGAGCTCCTCCCAGGTGCTGGCCCAGCCGCGGCGGCGGATCTCGGCGAGTTCCTTGAGCAGCACCATGGGGTCGGTGACCGTCTGCGGCGTCGCGGCGGGCAGGTCGCCCGGTGGCAGCAGGATCCGGTCGTGGGCGAGGAAGATCTTGCCCTGCGCCGAGCAGTGTGCGGGCACGGCGACCCCGACCCAGTTCGTCGCGCCGAGCAGATAGGCGCCGTCGGCCTGGGACACCTGGACGACGCCGCCGCCGCGGGGGATGGCGAAGTTGGCGGTCTCGCCGGTCGTCTCGGCCAGCCGGTCGATCATCGGCTGGGTCAGTTCGGCCAGGTCGGTGAGGTCGTCCAGGGCGTTCTGCCGCGCGGCGTACACGGCGAACAGGGCGCCGGGCCGGAAGGCGCCGGCGCGGTCGCGCTGCAGCAACTGGTTGCGTTCGAGGGCCTGCAGCAGACGAGAGGTCGTGGACCGGGCCAGCCCCAGTTCGTCGACCAGCGAGGTGAAGCTCCGGGGTTCGGCGGAACCGACGACAAGGTTCAGCAGGGCGGCTGCCCGGTCGACCGCCTGGGCGCCCCCGGACTTCGGGGCTCCCACATCATGGAACGACTGTTTCACGTTCTAAGCGTAAGAAGACGAGATGTCGAGGGTCAAGAGGTTGTTTGTCAACACGTGCGACTTCCTGTTCCCGGAGCGGAGGACCGGCCGAACCCGTTGTCTTGCAGGCTGTTCCGTCAGAGGGTGGGCGTCACGCGAGCGGAGTGGGCCCAAATCGGTGTTCCATATTGTGGGAACAATGTCTCATACCGTGCGCGTAGGATCGCCATCAGCGTGAGCGCCGCCGGCCCGGGAAGGGAGCACCTGAATGTTCCGAAACACGATGCCTCGCTACGAGATCCTCTCCGAGGAGTCGATGGCCGTCCTGGATCGGGGCTGGCGCCGGCTGGTGAGCGAGATCGGCGTCGAGTTCATGTCCGACCGGGCCTTGGAACTGTTCCGGGCGGCGGGTCAGAAGATCGACGGGAACAACGTCATCTTCGATCCCGACTTCCTGCTCGAGCAGGTCGCTAAGGCGCCGCGGGAGTTCGACGTCCAGGCCCGCAACCCGGCGAACTCGGTACACATCGGCGGTGACGCCATGGCCTTCGGCGGCGTCTACGGGCCGCCCTTCGTTCGCGAGGGCGAGGTGCGCCGGGACGCCTCGATGGACGACTTCCGCAACTTCACCAAGCTCGCGCAGTCGTTCACCCTGCTCGACAGCGCAGGCGGAGTGATCTGTGAACCGAACGACGCGCCGCTCGACAGCCGGCACCTCGACATGGTCTACGCCCTGGCGACGCTCACCGACAAGATCTTCATGGGCAACGTGGTCTCGGGGGTGAACGCCCGCGACACGATCGCGATGTGCGAGATCATCTTCGGCGGCCGCGAGGCGATCGAGCAGACCCCGGCGACCATCTCCCTGATCAACTGCAACTCGCCGTTGCGCTGGGACGACCGGATGCTCGACGCGCAGTTCGAGTACAGCGCGGCCAACCAGGCCGTCGTGGTCACCCCGTTCCTGCTGATGGGTGCGATGTCGCCGGTGTCGATCCCGGCCACGCTGGCCCAGCAGATGGCCGAGGCGCTCACCGGAGTCGCTCTCTCGCAACTGATCCGGCCCGGGTCGCCGGTGATCTTCGGGTCCTTCCTGTCCAACATCGACATGCAGTCCGGCTCGCCGCAGTTCGGCACCCCGGAGTCGGCGATCGGCCTGCTGTGCACCGGCCAGATCGCGCGGCACTTCGGACTGCCGGTGCGCTCGGGTGGTGGGCTCACGTCGTCCCAGATGCCCGACGCGCAGGCGGCCTACGAGGCACTGATGACGATGCTGCCCAGCTTCCTGGCGGGCATCAACTGGGTGATGCACACCGCCGGCTGGCTGGACGGCGGACTCGTGGCCAGTTACGAGAAGTTCGTCATCGACATGCAGCTGCTCGAGATGCTGCAGAAGGAGTTCACGCCGGTGGAGTTCACCGACGAGGAGCTCGCCTTCGGCGCGCACGACGAGGTGCGGCACGGTGGCCACTTCCTCGGCGCCGAGCACACCATGGAGCGCTTCCGCACCTGCTTCTACCGGCCGTTCCTGTCCTCCTCGGACAACTACGACCGGTGGATGCGCAACGGGGCCAAGGACGCGGCCGCGAGGGCGAGCGACATCTGGAAGAAGCGGCTCGCCGACTATGTCGAACCACCGATGGACGACGCGGTGAAGGCCGAGCTGGCCGAGTACGTGACCCGTCGCCGCGCCGAACTGGGGGACTGACCCCGGCGACCCGGACCGCAGGGGCTTTCGGCGCGGGGCACTAGGCTGCCGCTCGGGTGCGGGCGACCGAGTATCGGTGCCTCGCCGCGCTGGCATCGTGCCGAATAGCGCATAGCATTGCGTCATGAGCAACGCGAGCA
>DAIOVT010000403.1:0-3972 GCA_036758885.1 Kineosporiaceae bacterium | reverse complement strand
ATCGAGGACGGCGCGCAGATGCTGCTCGAACTGTGAGGTGACGGCGCCGTCGATGCTCCAGTGGCCACTGTTGTGCGGACGCATCGCGAGTTCGTTGACCAGCACCGCCGGTTCGCCCTGGGGGGTGCGCACCTCGAACAACTCCACCGCGAGCGCGCCGACCACGCCGAGTTCGCCGGCGATCCGCAGCGCGATGCCGGTCGCCTCACCGGAGAGTTCCTCGCTCAGACCCGGCGCCGGCGCAATCACCTCGCGGCAGACGCCGTCCACCTGCTTGCTGCTCACCACCGGCCAGGCGGCGGCCTGTCCCGACGGGCTGCGGGCCACCATCGCGGCCAGTTCCCGGGTGAAGTCGACCTTCTGCTCGGCGAGCAGCGCCTCGCCGGGGCCGAGCCGGGCCAGCCAGCCGGCGGCGCCGTCGACCGAGTCGACGACCAGCACGCCCTTGCCGTCGTAGCCGCCGCGCGGGGTCTTCAGCACCAGCGGCCAGCCGACCCCGTCAGCCCCCTCAGCGCCGTCAGCACCAGCGGCGCCCTCGGCGAACTCGGTGAGCTCCTGCGCGTTCTGCACCAGGGCCCATTTCGGTTGCGGCACACCGAGTTCGGCGAGCCGGGCGCGCATCACGGACTTGTCCTGCGCGTGCACCAGGGCGTCCGGGCCCGGGCGGACGGCGATCCCGGACGCTTCGAGCTCACGCAACAGCGCCGTCGGCACGTGCTCGTGGTCGAAGGTCAGCACGTCGGCCTTGTCGGCGAAGGCCGTCACCGCGTCGGCGTCGGTGTGCGAGCCGATCCAGGTGTCCGGCACCACCTGTGCCGCGCTGTCGTCACCGCGCTCGCTGAGCACCGCCAGCCGCACACCGAGCGCGATCGCCGGGGCTGCGGTCATGCGGGCGAGCTGCCCACCGCCGACCATCCCGACCGTGGGGAATCCGTCAGTCATCTCTCACTCCACCGTCGGGGGACGCCGCACCTGAGCTGCGGCGGCAGGTCCGGTTGCACGATCACGGCCGGGTTCGGGGGCACGTCGAAACCCTACGTGCGATCGGCCTGCCGGGGCCCACGCCGCAAACGAAGTAGCCTCGACAACGTGAGTGGCAGTGCTGAGCCGACCCAGGAGTCCGATCTGATCCCCCGCCTGCTCCCTCGTCTGATGGCGAAGGCGCGGGGCGCGATCACTCTCGTGCAGCGCGAGATCCTGAAGTTCGGCGCCGTCGGTGCGGTGGCGTTCGTGATCGACGTCGGCGGGTTCAACCTGCTCACCACCGGTCTGTGGCCGGGCAGCGGGGAGGCCCCGTTCGTCGGCCACGAGAAGCTGGCGAAGATCATCTCTGCGGGTGTGGCGATCCTGGTCGCCTGGATCGGCAACCGGCTGTGGACCTTCCGGCACCGCCGTCAGGCGACGCCGGTGCGCGAGCTGGTGCTCTTCGTCGTGATGAACCTGGTCGGCGTGGTGATCGCGGTGGTCTGTCTGCACATCTCGCACGACATCCTCGGCTTCACCTCGACCCTGGCCAACAACATCTCGGGCAACGTGATCGGCGTCGGGCTGGGCACGCTGTTCCGGTTCTGGGCCTACCGGAAGTTCGTGTTCAACTCCGAACTCGGCAAGGACTTCGGCGAGGTGCCCGGCCTGCCCGCGGAACGTACCGACGCCTGACCCGCTCACCCCGCGCTCGCCGGGTCAGTCCAGCGCGATCAGCAGCTTGTCGTCCCGGCCGTCGGTGCGCGCCACCAGGAACGGCCGGACCAGCCCGAACCCGCGCACCTTGCGCCGCGGCTGAGGGGTGAGCACCAGGCTCTCGAACTGGGTCAGCATCGCGGCGGTGTAGCCGTCGGTGGCGATGGTGCCCGGCTCGGCCAGCGTGGTCATCCGGCTGGCCATGTTCACCGTCGAGCCGTAGACGTCGCCGAGACTGCGCAGCACCGGCCCGTGCGAGATGCCGACCCGCACCGGGGGCAGCACCGCGTCGTCGGTGGTCGCCTCGCACAGGGTCAGCCCGATCGCCACCGCGTCGAGCGGTTCGGGGGCGGTGAACAGCACCTCGTCGCCGACGGTCTTGATCACCCGCCCCATACCGGCGGTGATCACGTCGGAGGCCAGCGCCTCGAACCGCTGCACCATCACGCCGAGGTCGTGCTGGGTGATCCGCTGCGAGAGCCGGGTGTAGGAGACCAGATCGACGAAGCCGACCGACAGGTCCGCGGTCAACGCGCCGGGCTCCTCGCCCGGGCTCTCGATCTGCCGGACGGCGGCCGCCAGCTTGCGCCGCCAGGTGTAGAGCAGCAGGTGCTCGAGGTCCTCGAGGATCGGGCCGATGTGCGCGACCGCACCGCTGGCGCTGCCTGCGGCGCAGTCGGGGTGCGAGCAGTTCACCATGTGCTCGAGCAGCGCCTCGACCTGCCAGCTGACCAGCCGGTCGGTGTTCTGGCCCAGCGCCCGGGCGAACGCGATCGCGGTCTCCTCGTCGATCAGCTGGGCGCGCACCATGCCCGCGGTCCGCTCCAGCGCGTCGGCGTCCTCGTCGGTGAACGCGACGTCGTCGTCGTCCACCGAGGCGAAGCCCAGGGCCCGCCACAGCTTGCGGGCCGAGAGCACCGAGACCCCCGCGTTGCGGGCGACGTCGCGGCGGCGCCAGCGGAACGGGCCCTGCAGCAGCGTGGTCTCGAGCTCGTCGACGGTGCTCGGCAGCGGGTCGTCGTCGAGGTCGCCGCCGAGACCGTCCGGGTCGAACGGCTTGGCGTTGTCGTGCTGGGCGGCTTCACTCACCGGGCGCCTCCACGGCGGCTTCCGGGACGACGGATCGGCAGGATCGGGCGCCGATGCGTCCCGCGGTGGTCCCGCTCGGCCCCGAGCTCGTCGCTGAACTCGTCATCGAACGGGTCGGCGGACTCGTCGAACTCGTCGAACTCGTCGGCAAACTGCTCGCCCCGGCCGAGGACCAGCGTCGGGAACGAATCCGTCCCGGCCGCACGTGACCGATGCACGTCATCACCGTAGTCGCCGTCGTCGTCCCAGTCCTCATCCCGTTCGGGCTCGAGCAGCTCGTCGAAGTCGTCGCCGTCCTCGATGAAGTCGTCGCCGTCCTCGTGGTACTCCTCGTCGTACTCATCCCCTGAGTCATCGTCGAAGTCGTCGCCCAAGTGAT
This sequence comes from Kineosporiaceae bacterium, assembly GCA_036758885.1. Classification (GTDB taxonomy): domain Bacteria; phylum Actinomycetota; class Actinomycetes; order Actinomycetales; family Kineosporiaceae; genus DAIOVT01. The sequence continues at coordinate 824 of DAIOVT010000403.1, read as the reverse complement.
CGCCGTACTCGTCGGCCGAGTCGGCTCCGGGACGGTCGCGCCGGGCGGTGGTGACCCCGAGCCGCTCGGCGAGTTCGTGGATCGTGCGCTGCACCTGGATCACCCGGGGAACGTTGCTGATCACCAGCAGCCCCGGCTCGTCGGGCTCGGGGCGGGGCCTGCCCTCGAACGGTCCCGGCCGGTGCAGGCCGTCGCGGTACAGCGAGTCGCCGTCCTCGCGCGGCACCGGCCGGGGGCGCGGGCGGTTGCGGCGGATCGAGCTGATCGTGATCGTGCCCGAGCCGAGCACCCGCTCGATGACACCCTGGGTGTAGGTCACCTCGGTCAGCCTGGTCAGCGGCACGTCGCGGCCGGTGCGCTCGAAGAGGCCTCCGCGCACCACCACCCGGCTCTCGGTGAGCACCAGCTGGGTGTTGAACCAGGCCGCGAACGGGAAGACCACCCAGCGCACCAGCGCAGCCGCGGCGAGCAGGGCGAGGAAGGTACGGGCCGCGCCCGACCGGGGGCCGTTGCCGACCAGGCCGATCAGCAGACCGGTCAGCGGCGCGATGATCAGCAGGGCCAGGAACGGCACCAGCAGACTGCGGACATGCGGGCGCATGATCGCGACCAGGCGCTCGCCTGACGGATCGGTCTCGGGGCCCACCCGTTCAGGATGCCGCCCCCTGCCCCGAACCCCGGGCAGGACGCGGCCGCCTGTCACCGGGCCGGGTCACTGCCGGGTCACCACCGGGTCACTGCGCCGGGCGCAGGTGCACGACGTCCCCCGCCGAGAAGGTGGCCGAGCCGCCGTCGTCCGAGGTGACCACCAGGGCGCCGTCGTC
>DAIOVT010000402.1:0-3983 GCA_036758885.1 Kineosporiaceae bacterium | reverse complement strand
GGTTGCGACAGGGAACGGCTCATTGAGCGCGTCAGCGAGAGCCTTGAGTTGTTCTCCGTCCAACCCCTGCGCGAGGTATGCGTGCAGCACCTGGCACGCCCGCTCCAACGTCAGCCGGAATAGCGGGTGGCAGCGGGATCGACGGGCACCATCGCCGCTCGGATCTCCGCTGCCGCCCGGTCCCGGTCCGACATCTGGCTCGGCGGTGCCGTCCACTGCCCGTACTCGGTCGCAGCCGCAGCCGGTGTGGGGCCAGCCGGCTCCATCGAGGTAGATCCGTCCGGCGAGCCAGTCCCACTCGTCAATGGCCCATTCGCAGAGCCGCCGGACGGCCGGGTAGGGCGGGCAGCTGCCGCCTGCATCAACGCAGCGACGATCGAGAACAACGTCTCCTGATCGACGCGGTACCGGATCGCGAGCTCCTGGAACCGGTCCCACTGGTCCTCAGTGATCGAGTCCCGGAGCATCTGGTGCAGCGCCGCCATCTGCTGGATGCCGTAGTCGGCGATTTCCTCCGCGAGACGAGTCACCTCGTCCTGCGCGGCCGCGGCCGCGACGGTGTCGCCACGGTCCAGGGCCACGTCGAGTCGTGCTCGAGCACGTTCCCGCGCCGACGTCGCACGTGTCTCCGCGGCGTCGAGGCGTCGCAGATCCCACGCGAACCTGGTCATCGGCAGCGACGTCACCGCCGGCACCCGGAACAGTTCGCCGCAGAACTCGAACTCGTCGACGTCGCCGCCGTCGTCCAGGGTCGCCGGGTCCGGCCCGAACCGGCCGATCACCGCCATCAGGCGACCAGCCCGAGCGCGTTGGTGCCGGCGTAGAACCGGTTGAACGCGTCACCGAGGGACGGCTGCTCCATCGTGAACTCGGCCGTCAACGACGCCACGTCCGCGCCCTTGCCGTGCTTGCTGGTCAGATCACCGGACTGCAGCAGCTGACGGAAGATGCCCCGTTCGGTGCCGTCGTCGGTCTCCCAGCCGATCTGGGTACGGACCTGGTTCTCGATACCGGGAGGCGACAGCTTTGTCAGCAGCGTCGCACCGGACCCGGAGATGGTGGTGAGCGAGCCACCGTTCAACGCCCACGCCACGTTCGCGCCGGTGTACTCGACCAGCTCGAACGACACGGTGCCCTCGGCGCCGGTCGGGGCCTGCATGACGGGCAGCAGGTATTCGGCGACCTCGACACCTTCGGAGTCCACCGAGTACGACCACTCGTGGCCCTCCTTGGTGACACCGATCGGCAGCCACGCGGTCGGCCAGGAGTCGGTGAACCGGCCGCCCACGACGGTGCCGCCGGCGTCGGTGGTTGCGGTGCCGGTCGCGGCCACGGACGCGATGTCCGGGTTCACGATCGCGAACGTGAGGGTGGTGGTGGTGGGGGCCGCGATGACGGTCCGGTACCCGTCGAACGGGGCACCGACACCAGTGAGGTCGATTTTCCCGCCGGCGAGGACACCGTGCGGCTGCGACGTGGTGATCGTCGCAACGTTCGCGGACAGTTCCTTGGTCGTGACGGTCAGGGCACGCTGCCCGGGGCCGAGGACCCCGAGGCCAGCACGGTAGAGGATGCCCGGCCCGGACAGGATGCGGGTCTTGGGGGCGAGAACGTTCGCCATGAGGGGTCTGGCCCTTCGATCGGTTCCAGACCCGGGCCGGTGCTACACCGGGGGTGCCTGGAAGGCTCCACTAGGAGTCCTGACCCCACCCGTGATGCTAGTGGACTGGAACGTGCTGCGAAGGTGTCGTGGAACGACACTCCGGGGACACGCTAAGTGGCCTTGCCAGCGGACGTCGCGAGCACCAGGCACCAGTCGTTGTCGCCGGCCGAGTTGTTCCCCGGCGGCGTGAACGTCTGTGACCCCGACCCCGACACGTTCGCGGTGCCCGCAGTGGCCCCTGTCGTCGGGTCATGCCAGTACGCGGTCCCCGCGCCGGCCAGCTGCCCCAACGCGACGGTCACCGATCCACCGTTCGGTAGGTACATGGCGATCAGAGACCCGTCACCTGCTCGAGCACACGTGATGTAGGAGGTGGAGCCGTAGCTGCCCCGCGATGACGTGATCACCGTCGAGTCCCAGTTCGGCGTCAGCTTGTCCCACCGGTACTGGCTGAGGATCTTCCGGATGTTGCCGGTGTCGGCGCCGGTGACGTGGGCGGTGTTGTTCCAGTCGGTGCCACCCGATCCGCCGATGCCCCACGTCCCGTTCGCGGGGCCGCCGTAGACGACACCGAGGGCGCCACCGAGGGGCTGCCCCCACCCGTTGAACCGGTTCCGCTTCCGGGACGTCGACCCCGACGCCATCGCCGTGTCGGGGTAGTAGGGCGGCTCCGCGTTGAGGTACGGCTTCGTCGGTGACAACGCGATACCGGTCCGGGCGTCCTCATAGGTCATCGGGGACGCGTTGTCGTTGTGCTGCATCGAGTTGTAGTCCAACCACGACGCGGTGCGGAGCTCGTAGGAGTTCCACCGCGGATGGTAGGTCTTGAGGTGGTTGGGGTCTGCTGCCTCGAGCGCGGCCGCGCCGGCGTTGATGACGGCACTGATCTGGCTGTACTGCTCGTCACCACCGAACGCCCAGACAATGTTGCCCTTGGCCTTGTACCGGTTCCCCAGCCACGTGCAGTACGTCGAGAACGCCCCGGTCGAGGGCAGTGACCCACCGGCCCAGCCGCCGTTGTCGGCCATCCACAGCGGCAGCAGCGACGCGAGCATCCCCTTGGTGGCGAGGTAGTCGATGATCTCGTCGAAGCCGTTCCAGTACGACAGGTTCGGGTTCGTGAGGTCACCACCGACGAACGGTGCCCCTCGAGCACCGGAGCTGTTGCGGCCGAACGGGTCACAGGAAATCTGCAGGACGTTGAACCCTTGGTTCGCCTTGATGTCGGCGTACCGTTTCGCGTCCGCGACGGAGAGTCGGTTCAACGCCCACGCCGTGTCCGCGCAGTAGAAGAAAGCGGTCCCGGACGTGTACTGGAAGCGGCGCTTGTCCGCGGACACCGTGAGCGGCCACGTCGTCGATCCCTGCGTCGGTGGGGTGCCACCACCGGGGTAGGCGTCCGGGCGGCCCCACCGTGCCCGGTAGGCGGCACCGGAGGACGGGTTCTGGGTCTGCAGGTCGTTCGCGATGTACGAGGCGGGCTCGTTGAAATAGCACTCGTAGGCGAGGGTGTCGGCGTGAGCGACGCAGAAGTCCCACATCTTCTCGATGAAGAACGGGTTGTCGCCCGGGCCCTGGACACGGTGCAGACCCCACTCACCGATCGACCAGCCCTTGTCGTGGGCGGCGGCGAACTCCACGATGTCGAGCAGACCGGCACCGGGAGCCGGCCGCACGTGGAAGTCCCACGACGCCTGCGTGTGCGCGCCGGTGGCCACCTGGTAGAAGTCGTAGGTGTCGAGCTCGATGATGTCTACGACGTCATCGCCGGGGTAGTAGGCGGCGAGCTGCGCCGCCGGACTGGTCCCGCCGGGCATCCCTTGCGGGATCGTCGCCACGTTCCACCCGAACGTCGTCTTGAGTTGTGGCTCAACGTCTTTCACGATCCCGGCGACTCGCCGGTAGGCGGTCTTGAACGTCTCCCGGGTCGCCCAGTTCGTCGCCCACGGGAACCAGTCACCCTGCACCTCGAACCCGATACGGACCGCCGAGTTCGGGAACGTCGCCTTCAACCCCTGCGCGATGCCACGGAACACCGAGTCGTAGGCACCCGAGGTGACGTCGGACCACTGCTGCGCCCGGTTGGTGGGCAGCAATGGCAGCCCGTAGTTGAGGCGGCCACCGAACTGTGCGGGCGGCGTCAGGTCGAACACCCACTGCGAGGACGCCATGTTCGACCACGTGTCGTAGGTCGGGTACACGGTGAGAAAGTCCAGCGGGGTGCCGCGCCAGGCCCCCCACGAGTTCGCGTTGGCCGCGGACATCGTGCCGCCGGTGTACGCACCGGAATGCCACTTCAGCCCCGACCGGGGGGTGCCGA
>DAIOVT010000401.1:0-3999 GCA_036758885.1 Kineosporiaceae bacterium | reverse complement strand
CGGGATCGATCACGCTGGAGGCGCCGGCGACCTGTGCCTTCTGCTTGCGTACCGCGGCCGGCTCGACCGAGATGACCTGCTCCAGCCCGGCCGCACGCAGCGCGGCGATGGTGACCAGCCCGATCGGTCCGGCTCCGAAGACCAGGGCGCTCTGCCCCGGCCGGGCGCCGGAGAGCCGGACGGCGTGATAGGCGACGGCGAGCGGTTCGACCAGGGCGCCGACGTCGGTGGGGATGTCGCCGAGCGGGTGGATCCATCGGGGCTCGGCCACCACGAACTGCGAGAACCCGCCGCCGAGGCCGGAGAGCCCGACGAAGCCCAGGCTCTGGCAGACGTTGTAGCGGCCGTTGCGACAGGGGTCGCATCGGCCACAGATGATGTAGGGCTCGACGGCGACCTTGTCGCCCACGCTCAGACCTGTTACGCCGGAACCGATCTCGGCGATCACTCCGGCGAACTCGTGGCCGAGGGTGATCGGCGCCGCCTCGCCGGTGATCGGGTGCGGGGCCTCGGTGGTCGGTGCGAAGATCGGTCCCTCGAGATACTCGTGCAGGTCGGTGCCGCAGATCCCGCACCACTCGACCTCGACCTTGACCGTGCCCGGCCGGGTCGCGGGTTCGGGAATGTCGTCGATCCTGATGTCGCCGCGTGCGTGGAAGCGTGCTGCCTTCATCGCCATCACCTTGTTCCCGTCGGATGCTCGCTAGGAACACGCAACCCTGGGTGATGGCCCGGGCACAACGATTGCAGTCGATTGCCCCACGGCGCGGTGCTCGGAGCGGGTCTCAGGACCAGTCGCGGAAGACGACGCAGACCGTGGTGGCGTCGAGCACCGCGAACTCCCTGGCGCCCCAGGGCCGCGGCGTCACCCGGTCGAGGTTGGGGTGCAGCAGGTCGGGACGCCGTCCGGAGATGTCGGCGTAGACGGCGTCGATGGTGTCGGTCTCGAGGCCGAACTCGGGCCGGTCCAACGCCGCCAGTTCGGAGTTCTGTCGCAGGTAGACCTTCGCGTGCTCCTTGCCGAGGACGACGAAGTCGGTCTCGCGATGGAGTTCGGCGAGCCCGATGCCGTCTCGAAAGAGATCGAGACCGACATCGAGGTCGTCGTAGAACACGGTCGGGATCAGCGCGGTGAACACAGCCCCATGCTGGCAGCACGAGCCAGTACCCCGCGAGCCTCGTCGGTGCGCGATGCCCGCTCGAGGGTCCGCCCGAGCAGCAGTACCGCGTAACCGTCGGCCGGGTCGTCCGCGACGAGCGCGCGCAGGGTCTGCTCGGCCTTGTTCAGCTGCGCCGAGTGGAAGTACGCACGCGCCAACAGCAGTCGCGCCGCACCCAGACCGTGCAACTGCTGGTCGTCAGCGCTCGCGTCGGTGATCAGTCCCTCGAGGACCATTGCCGCGTCACGGTAGTCCCGCCGCTCGAACAGCGTCTCCGCGAGACGGAACCGGTCGTACGGTGTGCCCAGGATGCCCAGCATCTTTCCTCCTTGGGGGCGCGGGCCGTCAGATACCCCCTGCAACACGTTTCGGCCGCGAACATTCCATCACCGTTCCCCGTGCAGTGCTGCATGATCACGGGGGGGGGGTGGGGTGGCTTGGTCCCGGGCGTTTATGGGTGTGCTGCGGTGTGCATGCGGTGGTGGTTCCGAGCAGTTCTGCATGATCACGGCAGGCCCACCAATCCCCACCGTGATCATGCAGAAGTGCTTGGGATAGCGGGCCGCAGCAATGCACGAGAGCCCACCCCACCCCGTCCGTGATCATGCAGAAGTGCGCGAGATGTGGCGGGTGCCGGCGAGGAAGCCGGCCACCATGTCGATGTAGGCGGTGCGGTCGACGAAGTAGCCGCCGCAGTGGTCGACACCGGGGTAGATGACGAGGTCCTTGGGATCTCCGGCGGCGGCGAAGAGCCGGTAGGCGTGCTCGACCGGGATGATCCGGTCGGTGTCGCCGTGCAGCAACAACAGCGGGCGCGGGGCGATGTCGGCGATCACGTCGATCGGCTGCACGTCGCGGAACCGGTAGCCGTACCGGGCGCGGGTCATCTGGTCGGTGAGCCAGAGCAATGGGACCGGTGGGAGCCGGAGCCGGCTGATGGCGGCCGAGATGACTCCGGACATGTCGGCAAAGGGACTGTCCAGCACCACTTTCGCCACTCGCGGGTCACCGGCCGCGACCAGGATGGTGACCGCCGCGCCCATCGAGAAGCCGACCACGGTGATCTCGGCATCCGGACGTCGCGCGGCGGCATGATCGATGGCCGCCCGCAGGTCCTGCTGTTCGTGGTGGGCGAGGGACTGGGGCCCGTCGGCGGAATCTCCGCTGCCACGGAAGTCGAACAGCATCACGGTGTTGCCGGCTCGCCACAGTCCGGGGCCGATACCGAGCAGGTCGGACTTGTTGCCCCGGTGCCCGTGACAACAGATCACCACCCGTTCGCTGCCGGGGTTGTCGAACCACCAGCCCTTCAGTGCGGTGCCGTCGGCGGCGGCCAGGTCGACGTCCTCACTCGGGGTCCCCACCTCGAAGGGGGTGAACCGATAGTCCGGCCAGGGCCGGGAGGGCCCGCTGATCTGGTGGGCGGCCACGGCCGCCGCCGCGGTCGCGCCGAGGGCCCCCGCTGCGGCGGCGCCGGCGAGCGCCGTCCACTGTGCGTTCTGCTTCTTCACGGCGCAGAGCCTACGCGGCGATCGCGCGGAAACGGGTCACATACGTTCTGGCGCAACGATTCCCAGCAGATCCAGACCGGTGACCAGGGTCCGCAGGGTCAGGGCGCACAGGGCGAGCCGGGAATCCCGCACCGCGGGTTCGGCCTGCAGCACCGGGCAGGCCTCGTAGAACGCCGAGAACCGCTGGGCCAGGTCGAAGAGGTAGGCACACAGCCGGTGCGGGGTCAGTTCGGCCCCGACCTGGGCGACGACGTCGCCGAACTCGAGCAGCCCCAGCGCCAGTTGCCGTTCTTGCTCCTCAGCCGCGAGTACCGTGCCGGTCGCCTGCTCGGGCAACAGGTCGGCGCTGCGGAAGATCGAACGGATCCGGGCGGCGGCGTACTGAAGGTAAGGGCCGGTGTTCCCGGTCAGCGCGACCATGCGGTCGAGGTCGAACACGTACTCGCTGTCGTGTCCGACCGACAGGTCGGCGTACTTCACCGCACCGACGCCGATCTGCGGTGCGATCGCCGCGCGGGCGGCGTCGTCCAGGTCGGGCCGGGCCTCGTCGAGGACGGCGCGGGCCGCGGCCACCGCCTCGTTGATCAGGGCACCCAGCCGCAGGGGGGCGCCGGAGCGGGTACGCAGCAACCGGCGGTCCTCACCGAGCACGTTGCCGATCTGCACGTGCACCACCTCGACGTCGTCCGGCAGCCAGCCGGCCTTGCGCGCGGTGGCCCAGACCATCTGGAAGTGCAGCGCCTGGGGCGCTCCCACGACGTAGATCACCCGGTTCGCGCGCAGCTCTTCGACGCGGTACCTGATCGTCGCCAGATCCGTTGTGCCGTAACCGTATCCGCCGTCCGACTTGCGGATGATCAGCGGTACCGGCTTGTCCTCGCGGCCGGTGAAACCGTCGAGGAAGACGCACAGCGCGCCCTCGCTGATCACGGCGATGCCGGCCGCCTCGAGTTCGTCGCAGATGGCTGCGAGCCGGTCGTTGTACATCGACTCGCCGGCCAGGTCGTCGTCGGTCAGCGAGATGCCCAACTGCCGGTAGATGGTGTTGAAGTAGCTGCGCGACAGGGCGACGAGCTCGCCCCAGAGCCGTAGCGTCTGCGGGTCTCCCGACTGCAGTGCCACCACCCGGGCCCGGGCGCGGGTGGCGAACTGCTCGTCGTCGTCGAACGTGGCGCGCGCGGCCTGGTAGAACGCGTTCGGATCGGTCTGCACCAGTCGGGCCTCGTCGGTCTGCGGGCCGACGTCCAGAAGGTGTTCGATCAGCATGCCGAACGGCGTGCCCCAGTCGCCGATGTGGTTCTGCCGGATCACCTCGTGACCGAGGTGTT
>DAIOVT010000400.1:0-4001 GCA_036758885.1 Kineosporiaceae bacterium | reverse complement strand
CCGGCCAGCTGGGCGTTGCGCTCGACGTTGGCGGTGATGCCGTCGACGCAGCGGTCGGCGAGCAGCCGGGTCGAGGTGCTCAGCAGCCGGATCGACTCGAGCAGGTTGCGGGCCATCACCGGCATCATCACGTTGAGCTCGAGGTTGCCGGACGCTCCGCCGAAGGCCACCGTCGCGTCGTTGCCGATCACCTGCGCGGCGACCATGCACACCGCCTCGGGCACAACGGGATTCACCTTGCCCGGCATGATCGACGAACCGGGCTGCAGATCGGGCAGGGCGATCTCGGCCAGCCCGGTGCGCGGCCCGGAGCTCATCCAGCGCAGGTCGTTGCAGATCTTAACCAGACCCACCGCGATGGTGCGCAGCACGCCCGAGCACTCGACCAGGCCGTCGCGGGCGCCCTGCGCCTCGAAGTGGTCGCGGGCCTCGGTCAGCGGCAGACCGGTGGACGACGCCAGTTCGACGATCACCGCGGCGGCGAACCCGGGCGGGGTGTTGATTCCGGTGCCGACCGCGGTGCCGCCCAGCGGCAGCTCGGCGAGCCGGCCCAGGCTGCCGCCGAGCCGTTCGATGCCGCGCTCGATCTGGCTGGCGTAGCCGCCGAACTCCTGGCCGAGGGTGACCGGGGTGGCGTCCATCAGGTGGGTGCGGCCGGCCTTGACCACCTCGGCGAACTCGTCGGCCTTGCGCCGCAGCGAGGCGGCCAGGTGCTCGAGCGCCGGGATCAGGTCGGTGCTCACCGCCTCGGCCGCGGCCAGGTGGATCGAGGTGGGGAACACGTCGTTGGAGGACTGGCTGGCGTTGACGTGATCGTTGGGGTGCACCGCCGAGCCGAGCTTGTCCCCGGCCAGGGTGGCCAGCACCTCGTTCATGTTCATGTTGCTCGAGGTGCCCGAGCCGGTCTGGAAGACGTCCAGCGGGAACTGGTCGGCCCACTTGCCCTCGATCACCTCGTCGGCGGCGTCCCGGATCGAGTCGGCGAGCGCGGTGTCGAGCACACCGAGCCGGGCGTTGACCGCGGCGGCCGCCTTCTTGATCCGGGCCAGGGCGATCACCTGGCGCCCCTCCAGCCGGGTGCCGGAGATCGGGAAGTTCTCGACGGCGCGCTGGGTCTGCGCCCGCCATTTCGCGGACGCCGGCACCCTGACCTCTCCCATGGTGTCGTGCTCGATCCGGTAGGCGCCCTGGGCGCCGTCGCCGGCTGGGTTCGTCGAGGTCGTCGAGGTCATGGACAAACCCAAGCACGTGAGCGGCGTCGTTGCCCACGTCCGCGATGCGCTGAACCTCACCCGCCCGCGGAATCGGCGGGTCTGACGAACGGGAACGCCAGGGTGGCCCGGATGTTGGCGCCGGTGAGCATCATGACCAGCCGGTCGACGCCGATGCCCAGACCGCCCATCGGTGGCATCGCGTACTCCAGGGCGGTCAGGAAGCCCTCGTCGACCTCCATCGCCTCCGGGTCGCCGGCGGCGGCCTTGAGCGACTGGGTGGTCAGCCGGCGGCGCTGGTCCTCGGGGTCGACCAGCTCGCTGTAGGCGGTGCCGATCTCGGCGCCGAAGGCGACCAGGTCCCAGCGCTCGGACAGCGCCGGGTCGCTGCGATGGATCCGGGTCAGCGGCGAGGTCTCCAGCGGGAAGTCGGTGTAGAAGGTCGGGAACCGGGTCTGCTTCTCGACCAGCGCGTCGTACAGCTCGAGCACCACCTCGCCGGCGGTCATCGACGGCGGGACCTCGATGTCGTGCCGCCCGGCGAGCTCGACCAGTTCGGCCAGCGGGGTGGCGGTGGTCAGCTCGACCCCGGTCGCCCGGGACGCCGCCTCGTGCACGCTGATCACCGGCCACGGTCCGTCGAGCCGCAGCCGCTCGATCACGCCGTCCGCATTCGGTTGCAGCGCAACGGGTTCGCCGTGCATGGCGGTGGCCACCTCGAGGATCAGCTCGCGGGTGAGGTCGCGCATGGTGTTGTAGTCGCCGTGCGCCGCGTACGCCTCGACCGAGGTGAACTCGGGGTTGTGGGTGGCGTCGGCGCCCTCGTTACGGAAGTTGCGGTTCAGCTCGAAGATCCGGTCCATACCGCCGACGCAGAGCTCCTTGAGGTACAGCTCCGGCGCGATCCGCAGGTAGAGGTCGGCGTTGTAGGCGTTGATGTGGGTACGGAACGGCCGCGCGTTCGCGCCACCGTGCACCGCCTGCAGCATCGGGGTCTCCACCTCGATGAAGTCGCGGGTGGTGAACGAGCTGCGGATCGCCGCCACCGCCCGGGACCGGGCCCGCATCATGTTCAGCGAGTCGGGGTTGACGATCAGGTCGACGTAGCGCTGCCGCACCCGGGCCTCGGGGTCGGTGAAGCCGCGCAACGGCAACGGCCGCAGACACTTGCTGGCCATCGTCCAGCTGTCCACCAGGATCGACGGTTCGCCGCTGCGGCTGCGGCCGAGCCGTCCGGTGACCGAGACGTGGTCGCCCAGGTCGACGGACCGGCGCCAGAGCGTCATCGACCCCGGATCCACGGTGGCGGCGTCGAAGAGGGCCTGGACCCGGACGCCGTGCTCCTCGACGGCGGCGAACAGCACACCGCCCAGGTCGCGCAGTGCGCGCACCCGGCCGATCACGCTGACCGGGTCGCCGCCGGCGGCGCCGTCCTGAGTGGCGCCGTCCTGAGTGGCGCCGTCCTGAGTGGCGCCGTCCTGAGTGGCGCCGTCCTGAGGGGTTGCTTCGAGGGCGGCCAGGGCCTCCTGCACGCTGCAGGTTCGCGGCGCGCTCACCGGGTAGGGGTCCATGCCCGCGGCGCGCATCGTCTCGAGCTTGTCGTGACGCACCTGCTGCTGCTCGGTGAGCCGGCGGACCGGGACGACGGGCGCGAGCAGTTCGGTGTCCTGGTCGATGATCAGATCGGCCAGCGGGCGGGGTTCGGCGCCGGGCAGGGTGAGCGGGTCCTCACCGGTGCGGTACACGCTCGGCGAGCGACCGGGCAGGAAGCCCTCGGCGACACCGGCGGCGAGCGCGATGAACGGCACCGCGGCCGCGGACTCGAAGCACAGGTAACGGGTCGCCCAGCGGGGCTGGTACTTGGCGTTCGCCTCGTAGAGCGACTCCAGCTGCCAGTACCGGTCGGCGATCGAGAGCACCCGGGCCGCCATCCGCACCAGGGTGCCGGCGCCGATCTTCTCGGAGTCGACGAAGATCGAGCGGAACATCGCGAAGTTCAGCGAGATCCGCCGGACACCGAAGTCCGGGGCCGCCTCGACCAGCGCGCTGACGATCGCCTCGTTGACCCCGTTGACCGCCTCGGGGGAGCGGCGCATCACGTCGAGGGACAACCCGCGCGTGCCCCAGGGCACGAACGACTGCAGCGCCTTCAGGGTGCCCTCGCCGTCCCGCGCCTGCACCACGATGCACCGGCCGTCGCTGCGGTCGCCGAGCCGGTTCAGCGCCATCGAGAACCCGCGGTCGGTCTCGCCGCCCAGCCAGTCGTGGGCGCGCTGGGTGATCTCCTGCAGCACCGCGGGGGGCAGGTCGGCGTGCCGGTGCACGCTGAACTCGTAGCCGGCCTCGTGCGCCTTGGCGACCGCGCGCTTGACCGGTCGCATCGTCTTGCCCTCGAGGGTGAAGTGGTCGACGTCGATGATCGCCTCGTCGCCCAGTGGGCGGGCGTGCAGGCCCTCGGCGAGGTAGGCCTGCGCACCGGTCTCGGACGCCGAGAGCACCGCGGGGTGCCAGGCGTGTTCGTGGGCCAGGGTGGTCCAGTTGCGGATCGCCTGCGGCCAGGCGGCGACCGGTCCCTCGGGGTCACCGGCGGCCAGGCAGACCGTGCCGACCACGCGGTAGGTGATCGCGGCCGAGCCGTCCGGGGAGAACACCACCGACTTGTCCCGGCGGGTGGCGAAGTAGGAGAGCGAGTCGGTCTCGCCGTTGGCGGCGATCAGGGCGCGCAACCGCAACTCGTCCTGCGCGGTCATCAGTTCGGCGCGGCGGGCGGAGCTGATGAACACCCCGATG
>DAIOVT010000399.1:0-4003 GCA_036758885.1 Kineosporiaceae bacterium | reverse complement strand
GTCTCGGCGGCATCCTCGGCCTTTTCGGCAGCCTCTTCGACCGCGTCCTTGGCCATCTCCCGATAGGTCGTGTACTTGACGCCGGCGACCACCACCAGACCCGGAACCGGGTGTGCGACAACGTGTTCGCGGGAGAGCTGCGAGGTCTGCTCGCTCTCGCCCGAGAGCAGCGGCCGCAGCCCGGCGTAGACCCCCTCGACGTCCTCGCGGGTGAGCGGGGTGGCCAGCACCGAGTTGACGTGTTCGATCAGGTAGTCGATGTCCCGGCTGGACGCTGCCGGGTGCGCCTTGTCCAGCGACCAGTCGGTGTCGGTGGTGCCGATGATCCAGTGCCGGCCCCAGGGGATCACGAACAGCACCGACTTCTCGGTGCGCAGCACGATCCCGGTACTCGACTGGATGCGGTCGCGCGGCACCACCAGGTGGATACCCTTGGAGGCCCGCACCTTGAACTGGCCGCGCTCGCCGACCATCGCCTGGGTCTCGTCGGTCCAGACCCCGGTCGCGTTGATCACCTGCTGCGCCTTGACCTCGATCTGCTCGCCGCTCTCCAGGTCGCGAACCCGTACCCCGACCACCCGCTCCCCCTCGCGCAGGAAGCCGATCACCCGGGCCCGGTTCGCCACCCGGGCGCCGTAGGCCGCGGCGGTACGGATCAGGTTCATCGTGTGCCGGGCGTCGTCGAGCTGCGCGTCGTAGTACTGGACGGCGCCCACCAGGGCGTCCCGGCGCAGGCTGGGCGCCAGCTTCAGGGCCGCGCGACGGGTCAGGTGCCGGTGCGGCGGCAGTCCGGCCTCGGCCTTGCCGGTGCGGGCCATGGTGTCGTAGATGGTCAGGCCGCTGCCCACGTAGGGTCGCTCCCAGGCCCGGTGCTGCAACGGGTAGAGGAACGGCACCGGACGGGTCAGGTGCGGGGCCAGCCGGGTGAGGATCAGTCCCCGCTCGTGCAGCGCTTCGGCGACCAGCGCGAAGTCGAGCATCTCCAGGTAGCGGACGCCGCCGTGGATCAGCTTGCTCGACCGCGACGAGGTACCGCTGGCCCAGTCCCGGGCCTCGACCAGGGCGACGCTCAGACCGCGGGTCGCGGCGTCCAGGGCGCTGCCGGCGCCGACCACGCCGCCGCCGACGACCAGCACGTCGAAGGTGCGCGATCGCATGTCCGCCAACGCCTCTCGGCGTTGCGCCGGGCCCAGCCGCCCCCGGCTCGCGGTGCCGTCCGCGCCGTGCATGCCGTCCGTACCGCTCACGCCGTCCATACCGACGATCGGCTCCTCGGCCGGCGCGGTCATCGCCCGCTCATCGGTCGGCAGCGGTCGGCTGGTGCTGGGAGAGAACCACCTCGACCCGCTGGAACTCCTTGACGTCGGAGTACCCGGTGGTGGCCATCGCCCGGCGCAGCGCGCCGATCAGGTTCGAGCGGCCGTCCGGGTGCCGGCTCGGGCCGAGCAGGATCTGGCTCAGGTCGCCGAAACTGCGCACCGGCATCCGCTCACCGCGCGGCAGCTGGGCGTGGTACGCCTCGGGCCCCCAGTGGAAACCACGGCCGGGGGCGTCGGAGGCCCGGGCCAGGGCCGCACCGAGCATCACCGCGTCGGCGCCGCAGGCGACCGCCTTGATGATGTCGCCCGAGCGCGCCATGCCGCCGTCGGCGATCACGTGCACGTAGCGGCCACCGGACTCGTCCATGTAGTCGCGGCGGGCGGCGGCGACGTCGGCGATCGCGGTCGCCATCGGCACATGGATGCCGAGCGAGGTGCGGGTGGTGTGCGTGGCACCGCCGCCGAAGCCGACCAGCACCCCGGCCGCGCCGGTGCGCATCAGGTGCAGGGCCGAGGTGTAGGTGGCGCTGCCACCGACGATCACCGGCACGTCGAGTTCGTAGATGAACCGTTTGAGGTTGAGCGGCTCGGCCCGGCCGGAGACGTGTTCGGCGCTCACCGTGGTGCCGCGGATGACGAAGATGTCGACCCCGGCGTCCACGACGGTCTTCCAGAACTGTTGCGTCCGTTGCGGACTGAGCGCTCCGGCGACGGTCACCCCGGCCTCGCGCACCTGGGCCACCCGGGCGCTGATCAGCTCGGGCTTGATCTCCTCGGCGTAGATCTGCTGCATCCGGGCGGTGGCGTCCTCGGGCGCCAGCGCGGCGATCTCGTCGAGCAGCGGCTCCGGGTCCTCGTACCGGGTCCAGAGCCCCTCGAGGTCGAGCACGGCCAGCCCGCCGAGCTTGCCGAAGGCGACCGCCTGGGCCGGCGAGACCACCGAGTCCATCGGCGCCGCGACCACCGGCAACTCGAACCGGTAGGCGTCGATCTGCCAGGCCACGCTCACCTCTTCGGGGTCGCGGGTGCGCCGGCTGGGCACGATGGCCACATCGTCCAGGCTGTAGCCGCTACGTCCGCGTTTGCCACGCCCGATCTCGATCTCGTTCACCGGCCAAGGCTAGCGGCCACCGAAGCGAACATGGCCGACCACGACCGACCCGCCGGACGCACCGATGCAGCCCGACCCGGGCGTCAATCAATACTTGACGAATCCGTGGCGTCAACATTCAATTGACGCATGTCCAGAACCGAAGGCACTCCCGGTCCCAGAATCGTCCCGACCCGCCGGCTCACCGCCGCCGCCGCGGCGGCCGGCCTCGCCATGCTGGCGCTCGGCGGCTACCTGATCAGTGTCGGCGGGCTGCCGCCGCACGGCTTCCTGCGGGGAATGGCCTTCGGTGCCGGCGCGACCCTGTGCCTCGGCGGCCTGCTGGCGTTCGCCCCGCCGATCTGGCGCAGGCTCCTCGAGGGTCTGCTCCGCCGCGGCGCACCCAAGGACCCCGATCTGTGGCTGCCCAGCCGTGACCCGCGCCGATGAGCACAGCCACACCGACGCCGCCGACACCCGCACCGAACCCGGGCGAGCTGGCCGAGGCGCTGGGGCGCGCCGTCCTCGAGGGGCTGCCCGAGAGCGCTGTGGAGAGCGATCCGGAGCAGGCTCTCTTGATCATCGAACGAACCGCCGCCGCGGAGCGGCAGGTCCGCGAACTGCTCCGCCAATCGGTGCTCTCGGGGCGGGCCGCAGGGCATAGCTGGACGGTGATCGGCAACCGGCTCGGAATGAGCAAACAGGCTGCACAGCAACGGTTCGGCGATGCCGGTGGTGACACCGAGCCCGCCGCTGAGAGTGCGACCGAACGTCGTCTGGGCCCGGTCACCGCCTTCGACGAGCTGGCCGAACTCGAACTGGCCGGCCGGCTCGGCTGGCACACCGTCGGCTGTGGTCACTACCACCACCGGGTGATCCGGACGGCGACCCAGTGGCAGCACCGGCGGGTGCTGTGGTCGGCCTCGGCGGCCAGGACGGCACAGGACGGCTGGCAGGTCGGCGCCCGGGCCTTCCCCTGGGTCTACCTGGTGCGCGACACCGGGCTGCCCGCCGAGCCGGAGTGAGGCACCGCGAGCAGCCCGACGTCCCGGCGGCTCAGCGGCCGCTGTAGTTGGGCGCCTCGACGGTGATCTGGACGTCGTGCGGGTGGCTCTCCTTGAGACCCGCCGGGGTGATCCTGATGAACTCGCCGCGCTCCTGCAGCTCCGGCACGGTGCGGGCGCCGACGTAGAACATCGACTGGTGCAGGCCGCCGACCAACTGATGCAGCACCGCCGACAGCGGGCCGCGGTAGGGCACCTGCCCCTCGATGCCCTCGGGAACGATCTTGTCGTCGCTGACCACATCGGCCTGGAAGTAGCGGTCCTTGGAGAACGACTTCTTGCCGCGCGAACTCATCGCGGCGATCGAGCCCATGCCGCGGTAGGACTTGAACTGCTTGCCATTGATCAGCAGCAGGTCTCCCGGGCTCTCCTCGCAGCCGGCCAGCAGCGAGCCGATCATCACCGTGTCAGCCCCGGCCACCAGCGCCTTGGCGATGTCCCCGGAGTGTTGCAGGCCACCGTCGGCGACCACCGGAACCCCGGCCGGGCGGCAGGCCTGGGCCGCGTCGAAGACCGCGGTCACCTGCGGA